>NZ_JAHLEC010000118.1 GCF_018861705.1 Clostridium psychrophilum
AAGATGTGTTTGCTATACCCCAAAATAGGTTAAAAACGTAATAAAGCACCAGCTATTGCTGGTGCTAATAATTAAAACTTTTTGGGACATTTTCAAATTCAGTTGACATAATTTTTTCCAAAAACTATTGAATTATACATTTAAATTTTATTATTCGATTTTTCTTAATCTCTTTACAGCTTTTATACCTAACAAATAATATAGAAACATATTTAGATTATAGGGGACAAAACCAAACTTCTCTCGTTTTTTAATATCTTACAATATATCTTACGTCACATCTTATTTGTATATTATTTAAGCTCTAAAATATAATTAAAAGAAAAACTTAGCCAAATTAACCGCCATTATAACTGCAGTTATATCTGCAAGTATTGCTGCAACTAGTGTATGCCTGATATTTTTTACATTTACAGCCCCAAAGTATATTGTTAAAGTATAGAAAATAGTTTCAGTTGACCCCATTATTATAGATGCAACTCTTCCTATATAGCTATCTGGTCCATATTGCTTTATTATGTCAGTAAACACACCTAAAGCTCCGCTACCTGAAAGAGGTTTTATTAAAACTAAAGGAACAACTTCAGGAGGTAATCCAATAAACTTAACAACTGGTTTTACAATACGAATAAAAAAGTCTAAAGCCCCAGAAGCTCTAAATACATTAACAGCTATAATCATAGCTAAAAGATATGGGAAAATTTTCAGGCAAATGGCTATTCCGTCTTTCGATCCCTCAACAAAACACTCATATACCTTTACTTTCTTAATAACTCCATATAGTACTACGAGCATAATAATAATTGGAATTATCCCTTTTAAAAGATATGACAATAAATTACCTACAATCACCCCACTCACCTACCCCTGCTTAAATTTAAATATTGTATTAATATATTTTTCATCAAAAATATTTTTGTAATATTTTACAATAAATCACACCTAAAACTGATGCCGTCCCTGTTGTGATTATTGCAGGTATTATAATAATTGCTGGGTTTTGAGAATTAAAAGCAGCTCTAATAGATATTACTGTTGTAGGCAAAAATTGAATACATGCAGCATTTAAAACTAAAAATAAAGCCATATCATTACTGGCTGTATCCTTATCATTATTCATCTTCTGCATTTCTTCCATAGCTTTTATTCCAAATGGCGTGGCCGCATTAGATAGGCCCATCATATTAGCTGTTAAGTTCATGGTAATACTGGACATTGCCTTCTGATTCTTTCCAGCTTTTTTAAAGATAATTTTTAATATTGGCCTAAGCAGTTTTGCCAATTTATCAGTTAATCCACTTTCTTCAGCAATTTTCATTATTCCACACCAAAGGCACATCATCCCAACAAGTCCAATTATTAGCTCAACGGCACCACTTGTTGATGAAATAACTGCTTTTGATACAATTTCTCCTTTTCCTGTAACAATTCCAATTACTATTCCTAATGATAAAATTAAAAACCAAATGATATTTATCACATATTTCCCCCCTAATCCTTGAAACAAATTACAATTTCTCTACTAATATATATGTAACAAATTCTATAAACTTGCATATATTAATATTTTATTCATTTTATTCCCTATATAAAAAACAATTTTTGTGTTATCATTTTGTTGTTCATTATACTAAGCCATAATAAAGGGAGCTCATTTATGATTAACATTGTTTTACTAAATTCTAATGCGTATGTACTATTTTATTACTTTATAATTTACTCCTTTTTGGGCTGGTGTCTCGAAACAGTATACGCAACAATTAAAAAAAAAGCATTTGTAAATCGTGGATTTCTTCATGGTCCATTTTGTCCAATATACGGATTTGCTATTTTATCTGTCATTGTTTTTTTAAAACCTATTGAAAATAATTACATAATTCTTTTTGTAGGTTCAGTTTTTCTAACATCTATTGTTGAATATATAACAGGGTATGTCTTAGAAAAAGTATTTAATAGTACATGGTGGGATTATAGTAATAAACCATACAATCTTAATGGAAGGGTCTGTTTGTTGTTTTCTATAATGTGGGGGACTGCTTCAGTATTAATTTTAAAAATAATACAACCTTATTTTGTTAATTTAGTAGCAACAATTCCACCTAAACCCGGTATAATATTCTTTCATATTATCATTCTATATTTGGTTATTGATTTTACGTTTACTGTAATTACTATATTCAAATTAAAATACCTTTTAACACAATTATATACAACATATTCAGAGCTAACTAATAAACTATCAGATTTAAAAATTAATTTAGGTAATACTAAAAGTATCCCCGAATTAAAAACTAAGTTAGATCAATTAATTGAGAGTGCTGAAATTAAAATGAGCAAGAAAAAATCTGATATTGAAAATATAATAAAAGAATTAAGAATAAAAATTAAATATGATTCTTTATATATTAAAAAAAGTCCTGATTATTCAAGACTTATAAAGGCCTTTCCTGATTTACGATTTAAAGGCTTCGATATCATTTTAAAAGGTGTTAAAAATAAAATTCATAAAAATAAACAAGATTAATCTTTTCACATTTCTTATATATATTTAATCAAATAACATAAGTAAAAGGAGATTTAATAATGAAACAAGATAATCTTAAACTAGCACAAAAGGGTATAGATGACGCATTAGACACTATAGAAGCATTAGAAAAAACTATAAAGGAAACTCCTCTTCCAAAAAATATACTAAAAGAGAGTTTTTATGTTCTTTCTAAAAAAGTCGATGAAATTGAAGATATTTTGAAAAATGAGGGTATACTCTAGATTCTAATATTTAGAAATACAAAATTAAAGGGATATATAAGCTTAAGCTTATATATCCCTTTAATTTTTAAATCATTTAACGGCTTAGTAGTCAACTTCTTCTAAAAATAAGCCTTTTGCTGGTGCAATATGCCCAGAATATTTTCTTTCCTTTTTATCTAATATATCGTTAATTTCATTTGCATCTGTCTCGCTAAGTCCAACTTCGACAAGTGTTCCAACTATCAATCTTACCATGTTTCTCATAAAGCCATTTCCTTGAATACTAATTTCTATATTTCCATCATTATCTACAATATTTATTGTATAAATATTTCTTACAGTAGATTTTTTCTTAGATTTAAGTGTTGTAAAACTTTGAAAGTCATGTTCTCCTATTAGAAATTCTGCTGCTTTTCTCATCTTATCAATATTTAAAGGTAAAGCTACGTGATAATCATATTTTCTAGTAAATACATCATGTACTTTATTATTACAAATATTATATACATACTTCTTAACCTTAACATTATATCGTGCATGAAAATTAGTATCTACTTCTTCAACTGACTTCACCACAATATCTTCTGGTAAATATTCGTAACAATAACTAAGCATCTTATGATCAGGCATTGTACATTCTGTTCTAAAATTTGCTACCTGATTTGATGCATGTACTCCTGCATCTGTTCTTCCAGAACCGATAACTTCAATGTTTTCTCCAGCCATTTTACTCAAAACAGATTCAAGTTTATGCTGAATTGTATTATCACTATCTCCTAGTCTCTGCCATCCTTTATACCTAGTGCCATCATATTCTATTACAATTTTTATATTTCTCATATTTATTACTTATCCTACTTTCTATTTTAGAGTTTAGTCCACTATTTTATCTGCATTTTAATTTTAACTTCTATTTTATACGTTTATTATGTACATTTATTATAAAGTTAAAACATTCCATACAAAATAATTTTTAATTTTGATAATACTTAATTTAATTTTATTATAAGATATTTTATTTCTGTTTTCAACAGAATTCTACGCTTTACAGGATTCCGCTTTGATAACTTCCAAGTTACTTTTAAATCCAATACGTTTTTTCTTTTAGATTTCTTTTAACTACCATATTCTAAATCAATTTTTTAACGGTACTATTGGTCAAAAAATAAGTTTCTTTTTATTTTTTGAATACAAATACTACTTATAAATTAGTTCACTACAAAACAAAACATCATCTGCATAACATCAAAATTATAATCATATCCTTTTCTTAAAGCTTTAAAAGCTATAAATAACGCCCTTAATTTGTCTTCTTTAAATAATTTAGGTCAGGATGTAGAAAAAGCAATCCACTTTGCTATCCAATTTTTCTAAACAACCTATATATAGTAAATTCAATTCGACCTATTATTCACACCATAAATTAATTTACAGAATTCAGTATTATTATACCATACAACTCGCTATTCCTTTAATATTATAAGTTATAAATTTTAAATATATTCAATTAGTAAGAAAAAAATTATAAAATAAATTAAATATTTACTTTATACTGATTATCAATGTTTTTTTATATGCATTTATATGTATACTATTAATATAAGATAAACCAAATAATATAAAATGAATTTTATGGAGGCTCATATGTTTACAAGTGAACTATTATTACGTTTTTTTAATTTGTTATTTTTTATTAATATAATTTTTGCTTTAGCTGTTGTTTTTTTTGAACGTAAAAACCCTGCTAGTACTTGGACATGGCTAATGGTACTACTATTTTTGCCTAGTATAGGATTTGTTCTATATTTATTTCTTGGTCAAAATCTAAAACGGAAAAAAATGTTTTCTTTAAAAAAAGAAGAAAGAGAAAATCTTACCTCAATTATTACTAAACAAAAGGAATTTTTAAATAATGACAAATTAATTAAAACTAATTCATTTTTAAATAAATATTCTGATATGATTAAGCTTAACCTTTGTAGTGATAATTCCTTTTACACAAATAATAATCATGTAACTATATTTACTGATGGCAAATCAAAATTTGATCAACTTAAAGAGACTCTTAAAAATGCGAAAGTGTATATACATATGGAATATTATATATTCCAGAATGATACTTTGGGTGGCGCTATTCTTAAAATTTTATGTGATAAGGCTAAAGAAGGTGTTGAAGTAAAGTTATTATATGATGGTATGGGTTGTCTTAAAGTTCACAAATCTTTTTTTAAGCCTTTAACTGAGGCTGGCGGAAAAATTGCTTGCTTTTTCCCACCTTTTCTTCCTTATATTAATCTTCGTGTCAATTTTAGGAATCATCGTAAAATTTGTACTGTAGACGGACAATATGCATTTATAGGTGGCTTTAATATAGGTGATGAATACTTAGGACATTCCAAAAAATTTGGATTTTGGCGGGATACACATCTATTCATACAAGGAGATGCAATCGATGCATTGCAATTACATTTTTTAATGGACTGGAGATTCGCCGCAAATGAAGATTCTACTTTTGAGGATAAATATTTTCCTCACAGAGCCCATGTTGGTAAAACAGGTCTTCAGATAGTATCAAGCGGTCCTGACTCTACCTGGAATTCTATTAAAAATGGTTATCTAAAAATGATTAGTAAAGCAGAAAAAAATATTTATATAGAAACTCCTTATTTTATTCCAGATGATAGTATACTAGAAGCTTTGAGAATAGCTTCTTTATCTGGAGTAGATGTTCGTATAATTATACCGAGTAAACCAGATCATCCGTTTGTATATTGGGCATCTACTTCCTATATGGGTGAACTTCTAGACTCTGGTGTAAAATGTTACACCTATACCAAGGGATTCCTTCATAGTAAATTTCTTTCTATTGATGAATCTATAAGCTCAGTTGGTACCGCTAATTTAGATATTCGAAGTTTTACTTTAAACTTCGAAATTAATGCTTTTATATATGATAAAAAAATAACTTCTGATTTGGATTATTTTTTTATTGACGATTTAAAATTCTGCACTGAACTAACTCTCGAAAAATATATTAGTAGAAGTATTGCCGTTAAATTCAAGGAATCTATATCAAGATTGCTCTCTCCTATACTATGATAAATAAATATTTACACAAAGTGTTTCGTACTCCCTATTTTATAAAATAAAATTTTAAATTTAGTGCTATACTTTGTATATTCTTACTTAGCTAATAAAATTATTGATTTTTCAACTTATGTTAAATACTATTAGATATTAATTATAATTACCTATTGTTATATGAAGGGAGTGCACTTATGCAAAAATCTGGTAAAGTAATAAACATTGAGAAAGATAAAATATACATTATAACCTCAAATAACGAATTTGTTACTCTCACAAAAAACACAGCTGAACCAATAGTAGGTGAACTCTATGAAGGTGAAGAATTAAAAAAAACTGCAACATGGAAATACTTACTGTCAGTTGTTTGTATTATATTACTTTTTTTCTCATTAAGAAAATTATATCTAGATAACAAATACAACTACTCTGTTATTGTAGATATGAATTGTTCTCTAAAAATGGATGTAAATGGTTCAAATAAAATTACAAAAGTTGAGGGTATTAGTTCTGGCGGCTATAAAATGAAGCAACTTGTATCTTTAGACCATAAAACTTTGGATGAAGCCTTGCATCTAATTCTAGATGAGTCTATTAAACAAAAATACTTAACTAAAGCAAATTCAGATGATGGTTTTAAAATTTCAATATTTGTTACTGGCAATAAAAATAAAATACCTATTAACATAACTGAATTTAATAGATATGCTGAAACACATGATTTTAATGTCATTTTAAATAACAATGGACAAGCCCCCATTAATTAACAATATATTTTTAACTACCTATGTTTTATATCTGTAATATGAATTATCCAGCTTAACTTTATTTTATAAATGCAAAGGACGGTGTGAGATGAAAACCATAAAAAACACAAAAGAAAAGAATATTATTCAACACTCTGAAAATTTTGGAACAAAAATTAGATTGAACAAATTTATTAGTGGGACAGGTTTCTGCTCTAGACGTGAAGCAGATAAAATGATTTATGCAGGTAGAGTCAAAGTAAATGGTCTTATACCCGAACTAGGTACTCAGGTATCTGTAAATGATTATATTGAAATAAACGGTACCCCTTTAAAAAGCAAAGAGGAATTGATTTATCTCGCTTTTAATAAACCTGTTGGTATAACATGCACTACAGAACATAAGATTAATGGTAATATTATAGATTTTATTAACTATCCAAAAAGAATTTTTCCCATAGGGCGTCTTGATAAACCTTCTCAAGGTCTTATATTCCTAACAAATGATGGTGATATTGTAAACAAAATTTTACGCGCTGGTAATAACCATGAAAAAGAATATGTTGTTACTGTTGATAAACCTATATCCCCTAATTTTATAAATCATATGGCAAATGGAATAGCTATACTTGAAACAATAACTAAAAAATGTTTTGTTAAAAAAGAAAGCAAATATGTTTTCAGAATAATTTTAACACAAGGTCTTAATAGGCAAATACGAAGAATGTGTGAAACTTTAGGTTATGCTGTTATAAAACTTGAAAGACTTAGAATTATGAATGTTTCTATAGATAATTTACCTATTGGAAAATGGAGATATCTATCACAAAATGAACTATTAGGTATTAACAATTTAATTAGTAATTCTATTAAAACTGAAAATGCTTCTAAATAATTATATTTATGTTTTTAACTATAGTACATTACCATATTTAAATCAAAAATGTCATTAAATCATCTCCTGGGTCGTTAAAGTACACATATTTGTGTGCTTTTTTTGTTTATTTGAAAGTTATCAACATTGTTCACACAGATTTTGTGGATAACTTGTTACTCTTAGTTAATAACAACTATTATATTTAACTCCTGAATATACTGAAAATAATGTTTATAATCCATTAACAATTTTATCTTTATTTTCTCTGTGGTTTTAAATATGATGCACTTATATTTAAAACCACAGTATACGCTTCATATACTGTGGTAAACATATTCATGTGGATTATATCCTATTCTCTAATACTATCAAAATACACATCCCATATGCTATTTTATTACATACAGTTTTTTTACTCTTGCTAAAAGCCTACTATGTCCACATATTTTACATCTATATCTACAATATTATTCAGTAAGATATCTATACACTATATACCACAATATGTAAATAATGTTTGTTTAGATAATATTAAAATTTTACATGGTAATATATTACACGGGTTGGATTCTCAATAATTTACATGTTACTTGAAATATTTTACTATCATCCATTTAGACTCACAGATTGTACACATTATAATTTACTAGTCCACAATTATAATATTTCTTTGTATATATATGTAAATTATTTTTAACTTGATGATACTTATACACAGTATCCACAATTAACCTGTGCATAACTTGTGGAACTGATGTTAATTACTCCATTTTTGTTACATTTAATTACATTTATATATAAATTAAAGAAATTTTTGTAAAATTATTCATATTTTCTAAAAATAATTTAATTTAAAATATTAAGTTATGCACATTATCCACAGTTTTGTTGATAACATGTTAATAACTTTTTATGTGCTTCCTTACTAATGTTTAATTCTTTTACTTTCATCATTAGAGATATATCGCAATAACAAAATATCTTGATTACCTCATTCTAAAATGGTATATTAGGCACATGAAAACAAATATTAGACATGGATGTCCTTTATTATAAATACTAATAAATTAAATTGAAAAGAGGTAATTCATTTGAGAATTGGAATGGGATACGATGTGCACAAATTAGTTAAAGGCAGAAGTTTAATACTTGGCGGAGTAACCATACCTCACGAGACTGGCCTACTAGGTCATTCAGATGCAGACGTTCTACTTCACGCTATTATGGATGCTCTTTTAGGTGCCGCTGCTCTCGGTGATATTGGTAAACATTTTCCTGATAATGACACTAGATATAAAGGAATCTCTAGCATTATTCTACTTAAACATGTAGGCAGTTTACTAAAAAATAATAACTACACAATAGAAAATATAGATGCTACAATAATTGCACAAAGTCCTAAAATGGCACCTTATATACCAAACATGGTAATAAATATTGCGACCGCACTACAATTACCTATTGGTAGTATTAATGTAAAAGCTACCACAGAAGAAGGCCTTGGTTTTACTGGCCGCCAACAAGGCATCTCTTCTAATGCAATATGTCTTTTAAATAATGACGCTATAATTGCTTTAATACGCTAATCGCTTATTTAAATGTATCATTTGTTATGAGTGTAAAATTGACTAGCATCGCTTATAATCATCTAATTGTATGTTAACCGAGACATATACCATGTTAAAACTATCTTCATATAAATCTCGATTATCGTGTATAATTTGCATACACTAATATTATAAAAGATGCTATATTACGTAGATATAAAAAATCACACAAACCTTATTAATTATAAAGGCTGTGTGATTAATTTAATTTACGATTAAAATTATGTTTATAAATTTGCTTAATTAAATAATTTTCTTGTACAATAATATTTATCTTCTCTTTTTTCTAAATCAAACTCATTTATAGATGTTATTCTGTCATGTTGCTCTACATGAAGTACATAACCCTCTTCATTTTTATTTTTGAAAAAAACTTTTGTGTAACTCATAACTTCTACCTTTTCTCCACAGAGATCATAAATTAACTTTGGAATATTATTTAGCATATACATCTACCCCTTTAATATTTATTAACTATAAAATAATAAATATTATTGTTATCTGATATTTATGCTAAAAATGTTATGATTAAGCCACAAAAAGCTATATTTTCTCCGGTAGGAGTTAAGCTATTTCAAATTTTAGGCTATGCCTCTTGAAAATATTGTAAATTAATATGAAAATTTCAATAAA
>NZ_JAHLEC010000119.1 GCF_018861705.1 Clostridium psychrophilum
TAATTACTAAATTTACCATTGTTCGTGTTATGCAATGGTCTTTTTGTTATGCAATGAAATTAACAACTACTTTCGCAAATTTACACTTGACTTTAACTAGCTGGTCTATAATCTTTGTTAGTACAAAACATTTTTAGTTGTCTTGCCTCCTGTATTTCTTGTAATTATTTAATAACTATCTTTTTATATTTAGAACTGTTTTAAGAACTTCATATCACTTTCATAAAGTGCTCTAATATCGTCTATTCCATATTTTAGCATTGTAATTCTGTCAAGTCCAAATCCAAAAGCAAAACCACTATACACTTCAGGATCAATCCCACAATTTCTTAAAACTTGCGGATGAACCATTCCACAGCCTAAAAGTTCTATCCAGCCACTACCACTGCAAACCTTACACCCTTCACCCTTACATACAAAGCAAGTAGCATCCATCTCAGCTGATGGTTCTGTAAAAGGAAAATGATGTGGTCTAAATTTTGTTTCCATTTTATCTCCAAACATCTTATGCGTAAACATCTCTAATGTACCTTTTAAATCAGCAAAAGTAATTCCCTTATCTACAATAAGTCCTTCAATTTGATAAAAAATAGGTGAATGAGTAGCATCTGCTGCATCAGATCTATAAACTTTTCCCGGTGCAATCATCTTTATTGGAGGTTTTTGATTTTCCATAGTTCTTATTTGTATTGGTGAAGTCTGAGTTCTTAAAAGTATGCTATCATTTATGTAAAATGTATCTTGTTCTCCTCTTGCCGGATGATTTTTAGGTATGTTTAACGCTTCAAAATTATAATAATCTGTCTCTACTTCAGGTCCTTCTTCGATAACAAAACCCATAGATAAAAATATTTCATTAACTTTTTCAAGTGTTAAATCTAATGGATGCCTTTTACCTATTGTTTGTTTTTTCCCTGGCATAGATATATCAATAATTTCGCTTTTTAATTTCATTTCCTTTGCCTTACTTTTCAATGTATCTGAGGCTTTTGTTATAAGCTCTTCTATGTTCTCTCTAACCTCATTTGCTAATTTACCAACTATTGGTCTTTCTTCATTTGATAGCTTACCCATACCCCTTAGTATTTGAGTAAGTTCACCTTTTTTTCCTAAATACTTAACTCTAACATTCTCTAATTCTGTTTTAGCTGAAGCTCCCTTTAATTCTTCTAAGACTGCAGCCCTTATCATTTCTAATTTTTCCTTCATAACGAATTCTCCTTTCATACTTATATAAATTTTTATTTTACAGTTTTTTATAGAACAAAAAAAACCGTCCCTAACAAAGGGACGGAATATCCGCGTTACCACCCTAATTGACTAAAAATAGTCCTCTTAGATAAATTTATCGGTTTTACCCGCTAACAGTTACTTTGTTTCGCTATTAGAACTCAGGAGTGAACTTCAATATAAAAATTACCTAAGCAAGCTCTCAGTCTAAGGCTTCTTATCCCTGTAATCATTTTTATATTTACTTTCTCCATCACAGTGTATTATTATTCAATCAACTTATGAAAGTATACAAAATATTATAACCATAACCACTGATAATTTCAACTAAAATTTATATAATATTTTTTTGTCTTACGGCTTCATACATCATAATTGATGCAGCAACCGCTGCATTTAAAGATTCCGCACCCCCGGGCATAGGAATTTTAACTTTTATATCGCACATATTATAAACGTCTTCACAAATACCATTGCCTTCATTACCCACAGATATAATAACTTTTTGTGTTAGATCTATATCATAGAAGTTATTATCAGTATCTAACGAACTAGTGATCAACTTAAACCCATCACTTTTAAGTCTCTGTACTAATGATAGATTTTCATCATAAATAACTGGTATCTTAAAAATAGAACCCATCGTGGATCTTAAAGTTTTATCATTATAAATGTCCACAGTTCCCTTTGTAATTATAACTCCGAGTGCCCCTGCTGCATGTGCAGTTCTAATTATAGTTCCCATATTACCTGGGTCTTGAATTTTATCAGCCAAAATGTAGAACCCATAATCATATTTAATCTCTACAGGAGTGTTTCGAACAACAGCTAAAATTCCTTGTGGATTATCAGTATCACAAACACTTTTAAATAAGCTATCACTAACACCATAAACTTTAGTATTTTTCTGTAGTTTATCTTCCATACTAGAACTTTCGTATTTTGCCTCTCCCGATGCACTTATAAAAATATTCACCACTTCGAAATTTGAATTTAGCGCTTCTCTCGTAAATCTAAACCCTTCCACTAAAAACATATTACTACTCATTCTATATTTCTTTTCCTTTAACTTTTTGATATCTTTTATCAATAAATTATCCTTGCTTAGAATATATTCCAAATTAAATGCTCCTTATCTCACAAATTTCTCCAATTTGTTTAACTCTTCAATATTACCAATGGCCACAATAATATCACCAGGTTCTATAATATTATCAGCAGATGGTGAAACATCAATATCATTGTTTCTTTTTATAGCCATTATATTTATGCCATATTCAGCTCTTATATTCAAATCACCTAAAGTCTTATTATGCCATTTTTCAGGACTAACAAGTTCAGCAATACTATAATCAGGTGATAATTCTATGTAATCTAATATGTTTGATGAAACTAGGTTATGAGCGACTCGTACCCCCATATCTCTTTCTGGAAAAACTACCCTATCTGCACCTATTTTATATAATACTTTAGCATGTAATGCATTGGTTGCTTTCGTAATTACATATTTCACTCCTAGTTCTTTGACCAAAAGTGTTGCAAGTATGCTAGATTGGATATCAGCACCTATACTAATAACTGCGCAATCAAAATTACGAATACCAAGAGCTCTTAAACTATTTTCATCATTTGCATCAGCTTGAACTGAATGAGTTACTTTATCTGAAATATCTTGTACTATCTCTTCATCAGAATCAACTGCTAAGACATCATTTCCCAAGGAATATAATGTTTCGGCAATAGACGTTCCAAATCTTCCGAGCCCTATTACAATAAACTGCCTTTTACTCATTAACTCCACCCCTATCCAATTAAAATTTTATCTTCTGGATATCTTATAGTTCCAGATTTGCCCTTTTTATTTCTAGCCAATGCAAGTATTATAGTAAGTGGTCCTACTCGCCCTGCATACATGGTAAGCGTTATTATTATCTTCCCCACAAATGTTAGTTTTGTAGTTAATCCAAGTGTTAACCCAACTGTAGCAAAAGCCGAAGTAGCTTCGTATAAAAAGTATTCAAATGGAATATTTGATGGCTCTGTAATTGATAATACCATTGTAACCACTATTACAATCATGAGTCCAAGAACAGTTATTACTAAGGCTTTGTATACAAGTTCTTTTTTTATACGTTTTTTAAATATTTCAGTATCTTCACGACCGTGAACAACTGACATTACAGTCATAAAAAGCACAACCACAGTAGCTGTTTTTATTCCACCAGCCGTTGATCCTGGGGATCCACCAATAAACATTAGAATTATTGTTAAAAAGTTCCCTGCTGTAGTCATTTTATCTAATGGAATTGAATTGAATCCTGCAGTTCTAGGAGAAACTGATGCAAATATTGACGATAAGATTTTACCCTTTACAGACATTCCTCGCATAGTAGTAGGATTATTCATCTCAAAGATATACATAAGTATTGCTCCTCCAACAATTAAAATTATTGTTGAATAAATAACTATCGTAGAATGCAATGATAATTTTTTAAATTCACTACAATTATATATCTCTACCCAAACAAAAAATCCTAACCCTCCTATTACAATTAGTGCTGAAACCGTAAGTATTACTACAGAATTATTAGCATATGCAGTGAGACTTTTAAAATTTCCCATCAAATCAAATCCGGCATTACAAAAAGCAGAAACTGAATGAAATACGCTATAATAAATTCCCTTAGCAATACCAAATTGAGGAATAAATTGTGTTGCAAATAACACTGCACCTATCCCTTCAACTGAAAATGTGAATATTAATACATACTTGACCATTTTAACTAAACCTTGTAATGAATTTACATTCATTGCCTCCCGCATTACCAGCCTTTCCTTTAAGGAAATTCTTTTACCTAGGAAGAAAAAAACAAGTGTCCCCACAGACATAAACCCAAGTCCACCCGTTTCTATTAATAACATTATTACTGTTTTACCAAAATAGGTCCAATATGTCCCCGTATCTAGAGTTACAAGCCCCGTAACACATACAGCAGATGTAGAGGTAAATATACAATCTATGAAAGGTGTAATTTTACCACTTTGCGAAGCTATAGGGAGACTTAGAAGTATTGCTCCTATAAGTATAACTATAGCAAAACCTAATGCAAGTATCTGAACGGGGGTGTATTTGTTCTTCTTTTTAAGATTTTTAATATCAAATTCCAAATTATCCACCTCTACAACTTTAAACTTTCACCAATGATGTTTTACTAATTATATCATGTAAGACATTTTTGTCAAAAATGCATAAAAAAATGTAGCCTAGTGGCTACATTTTTTAATAATGCTTCTACTTCTATGCTTTTAATTGTTTTTTTGCAACTTCTACTAATTCAGCAAAAGCTTTTGGATCATTTATAGCAATCTCAGAAAGCATCTTTCTGTTAATATCAATACCTGAAAGTTTCATACCATTCATAAATCTTGAGTATGAAAGATCGTTTAATCTTGTAGCTGCATTTATTCTAGCTATCCAAAGTGTTCTAAAATCTCTTTTCTTTCTCTTTCTTCCGATATAACCATTTCTTAACGCTCTTATTACCGCTTCGTTAGCTGTTTTAAATAATTTACTTCTTCCACCGTAATAACCTTTTGCAAGCTTTAATACTTTTTTATGGTTTTTTCGAGCGTTAACTGCTCGCTTAATTCTAGCCATTTAATATACCTCCTAATCACCATTCAATTATAAGTATGGTAACAATTTCTTCATTGCTTTTATTTGAGTTGATGCAACATATGCTGTTTTTCTAAGGTTCCTTTTTCTTTTGGGACTCTTATGTGTTAAAATGTGGCTTGTGAAAGCTTTTGCTCTCTTCAATTTACCTGTACCTGTCTTCTTAAATCTTTTTGCTGCGCCTCTATGTGTTTTCATTTTAGGCATAATAAAATTCCTCCTTTCGGTTATGCTTTTTTGGGAGCTAAAATCATTATCATATTTCTTCCCTCTTGTCTAGCTGGTTTTTCAACAACATAAACATCACCGAGTTTATCCACAAAAGCTTTTAATATTTTGTGTCCAACTTTAGAGTTTTCAATTTCTCTTCCTCTAAATCTTACAGTTATCTTTACCTTATCTTCATCTAACAAGAACTTTTTGGCATTGCTAGCCTTAATCGCAATATCATGGTCTTGTATTGTTGCACTCAATCTTACTTCTTTAAGAGTTACAACTTTTTGTTTCTTTTTAGCTTCTTTTTCTTTCTTTTGTTTTTCATATTCAAATTTACCAATATCCATTATTCTACATACTGGTGGTTTTGCAGTTGGTGAGATCATAACAAGGTCTAAGTCACTATCTTCTGCAAGATTTATTGCATCTTTAGTCTCTAAAATACCCAATGCAGAACCATCAGCTCCAATAACTCTTATTTCTTTATCTCTTATTTCTTCATTCATCATGAAACTTTTCTTTTTACTAATAGTTTTCACCTCCTAAGTGTAACTAGATGATTTTGTAATATTTAAAAAATAAAAGGGACGGCATAAGCCGTCCCTAATAGTAACAAATTCAAACTATTATATAACCTAACTAGCATAGCTGAAAGGTGAGAAACGGCTGTTTCTTCTTGTTAAAGATAATAATACTATATTATTTTTTTATATTTTCGTTCACAACAATTAATACTATACTATATTATTATTAAATTGTCAACATTTGTTTTAGATTATTAAAGTTCTTTTATGAAACTCTATATTTTTAAGTACATCAGTTTATTACTACTTTTATCTCTACTCCAATATGGCCATTTCACTTTTTATCTTTTCACATTCAGAGCAGTTATCACAATATTGAACTCTACCTACAAACACCTTGCTTATAGTCTCAATTAATTCTTTATTTTTGCAATGCTCAACGCAATGTATAATTATCTTCTTAGGAGCACTACTTATCATTGTGCTAATTATAAGTTCCTCTTGGCTTTCTTTTGAATCATACTTAACATCAGATAACTCCATTATCATATTTTCTACTAAATCATTACCGTCCTTATCTCTTAAAAAATAATTTCCACTTCTATCAATTAAAATATTAGCTTCATCTATCTTACTGTCCTGAACTTCAACAAAATATTTTAATAGCTTTATGAACTCATTATATTCTTTTTCTACCATATACTCTTCTACAACTTTATCAACTATAGGCTCTAAATCTTTGAATAAATCTTTTGCTCTAAATGTTAAAAATCCACTTATATTAATCTCATTGTTTTCTTCTATGCATTTAATTATTTTATCAATTATTTTATTTTTTCTATTTATACAATACACCATGTTAGGGCCAGATATTGCTCCCTCATTGATCAAAGCCTTTTGTATTTTAGGTTTTACTTGTTTTATTTCATCATATTGCAAGAAAAAATAAGTATCAGCTAAAAAATTATTGATTTCTTTTTTGCAAAATTCTGTTGTGACTACTTTATAGAGCATATTTGCAACATTCAAATTGAAGTTTTTGATATTATGCTCGTTTAAGTTGTCATTACTAGAAAAAAACTTTATATAGTGTGTATCTTCTATTATACTTTCCGATATACCTAATGTGTTTTTTTCATTTTCAAAAGATTTTTTTATATCTTTAATTCCATCAATAATGTATTCCATACTCCTATTATATACAACAGTTAATAAAAGCATTTCGCACACTCCTTTCTCATTTACGATAGTATGTGTGTAATATTAATGTATATGCAAAATTAATTATGCAATAATCGACATATTGCAATCTGTAGTTACTTTGTGTTATAAAATAAGAATAAGAATAACAAAAAAATAGGAGTATTACAATGAAAAATCTTATCGTTGATTTTAGAATCGCAAATGAAGAAAAAGAATATTTAATTTCTAAAGGGTATAACTTGTTAATTTGCCCTCCCAATAACTCATTATATGAGGCAGTGAAAGGTCACCCAGATATGCTAATGCATATTTTAGGCAATACTATTGTTGTTGATAAAAATATGGATGATGAATTTATACATAAATTAGTTTTACAAAATTATAAAATTTATAAATCCACCTCAACTTTGAAAACCAAATATCCTTATGATATATCTCTTAATTCATTAAGCATAGGCAATCTATTTATTCACTCAATTAATTTCACCGATATCACACTCTTATCCCTTTTAAGAAACAAAAAATTAATAAATGTAAATCAAGGTTATACAAAATGCTCCACATGCATAGTTAATGACCATGCTATCATCACAAGTGATGTTTCTATCGCAAAGGTTTTAATTCTTGAAAAAATAGATGTTTTATTAATTCCTCCAGGGGATATTCTCCTTCCTGGGCTTAACTATGGTTTCATTGGTGGTGCAACAGGTCTAATCGAAGATAATGTTTTAGCTTTCTATGGTCATTTAGATAATTATTTGTATGGAAAAGAAGTACTTGCATTCTTAAATAAGCATATGGTAGAACCCGTTTTCTTAAGTACTGGTAAATTAATTGATAGAGGTAGTATTTTTAGAATTTAGTTAAAACAATATATTAGATTAGATTATCTTATGCATATTTGTTTATTATCGTGAATTGATTTTTTTAAATTATGCTATATTGTAAAATACCTATAAAATAAAAAAAAGTAGTCTAGACACTGAATTATCAGCATTTAGACTACTTTTTTACTTTGGAGGCGCCACCCGGATTTGAACCGGGGAATAAAGGTTTTGCAGACCTTGACCTTACCGCTTGGCTATAGCGCCATTTTATTGATTTTTAAAATAATTGGAGCGGAAGACGAGATTCGAACTCGCGACGTCCACCTTGGCAAGGTGGCACTCTACCGCTGAGCTACTTCCGCAACATGGTGGCTAAACCCGGAATCGAACCAGGGACACGAGGATTTTCAGTCCTCTGCTCTACCGACTGAGCTATTTAGCCATAATGTTTTTTTGATTTATTGATTTTTTAAATTTTTTAGATTTAAATGGCGACTCAAAAGGGACTCGGACCCTCGACCTCCGCCGTGACAGGGCGGCACTCTAACCAACTGAGCTATTGAGCCATATGTGGTGGGAACAACAAGGTTCGAACTTGTGACCCTCTGCTTGTAAGGCAGATGCTCTCCCAGCTGAGCTATGCTCCCACATGTTTTTATCAAACTAGTACAGTTTACAACATTTCATAAAACTTGTCAACAACTTTATATGTTAACAATTTTTCCTTATTGCTCACATGCTTATTTGTTTTTGAATACTTTACTATATTATAGGATTTACCTAAAACTGTCAACATTAAATAGAGTAGAAATTCTAGTATATTTATGATATATGGTACTTCTCTTTCAATAATGCTTACTTTTTCTACGTTTTACATCATAAGGTTGTATAATTTATATTTTTTAGAATAGAAAAGAACAAAATTTATACCCATATTGTTCTAATCCAAAGTTATGCCTTTATCTAAGATTTTACTTCTTTAAGCAATTTGCCTATGTCTTCATGGTTAAATTCATATTTTTTGTTGCAAAAATGACATTTAAGTTCTTCTGTTTTACCATCATTATATAATTCTTCTAAATCCTTTTTACCTATACTTATTAATGCTCTCTCCACTCTATCTCTACAACAATCACATTTATACATTGGCTTAATCTCTTCATGTATCTTAAGTTCCATATTTTCAAAAATAAATTCTAAAATTTCTTCAATACTCATACCTTTTGCAATAAACTCAGTTATAGATGGAATTTCTTCAAGTCTATATGTTATTGTATCCGCCAAAAATTCATCTGCATCAGGCATCATTTGAATAATAAATCCTCCTGAAGCTTTAATACTCATATCAGTATCAACTAAAACCCCGAGTCCCACCGCAGATGGTGTTTGTTCTGATACAGTATAATAATATGCTAAATCATCACCAATTTCGCCTGTTTGAATTGGTACTTGGCCTACATATGGCTCTTTTAGGCCCATATCCCTTATAATTCTTAAATAGCCATCTTTTCCAATGGCACCTCCAACATCAAGTTTACCAAGTTTATTTGCAGGCAAATCTATGTTAGGATTTCCTATGTATCCTTTGACACTTGCATCAGAATGAGCAGTTACTACGACACCCTTTGCTTCACCGCCGCCATTAATTTGCAATGTCAAACTATCCTGTTTTGACTTAAGCATAGATCCCATAAGTGTACCAGCAGTTAACATTCTTCCAAAAGCTGCCGCTGCTGTAGGCGCACATAAATGCATTAAAGCTCCCTCATTTACTAAATCAGTGGTTATTGCTGCAACTATTCTAACTTGACCTTGTTTTGCAGTAGCTCTAACTAATTTATCCATATTTAAACCCCCTTGTATAATCTAATTATAAGTTTGATAAGAAACCTTCTTTAAATAATACGAATGATTTCTTACTTATCTTTATTAATGTTAATGTTTATTTTTATTCATTTCTAA
>NZ_JAHLEC010000120.1 GCF_018861705.1 Clostridium psychrophilum
ATTTTTGCAAAACATAGTAATCCTCCTCTACGTACTGATTTTGATATTATTATATCATAATTACTACGTTTGGAAGTAATTACAAGCTTTTTGTGGGATAATCATATTATTGATTATAAATAAAAATATTAACTCTATTTGAAACTTAAATTAATCTATAAAGAGCTGAAAAGCTTATTTTTTTAGGCATACCATATAATAAAGATTATATGGTATAAAACACTATTGCATACTCCATGATTAAATATTAAAATATAGGTACAAACATAATGAATTTGTATAATATAGACTAAACTTCAGTCAAAATGTACTATGATTTATTCCAATAAGGCTAGTAATACCAACAAATAACTTTATTTCAATTTTACTCAAAATATACGTGGGTGTTTTTGCCCAACCCCTCCAAAAAGGGGAATAAGGACTATTTCACAAAGTATACTTACTTTTTGAAATGGTGATATTATTATACTTTTTATATGTCAAAACTTCAACATTTTTATATATGAAACACTTCAAATAGATTGTATACTTATTGAAGTATTATTATGATTTTCATATAAAGTTTAAGAAGGAGCTATATAGGATGAGAAGTTTTTTTTATGCAAGGGTAAGTAGTAAAAACCAATCTTTAGAAAGACAAGTTGCTACAGCTAAAGAACTTGGAATACAGGATGAATATATATTTATAGAAAAAGCCAGTGGTAAAGATTTTAAAAGACCTGAATATCAGTTAATGAAGCGTATTCTTCGAAGTGGTGATATTTTATACATCAAATCGCTTGATAGATTAGGAAGAAATAAGCAAATGCTTTTGGATGAGTGGAAGGAGCTTATAGTAAATAAAGAAATTGATATAATTGTTCTAGATATGCCTTTGCTTAATACAACAAAATATAAGGATATGAAAGGTATAGAAAGTTTAATTGTTGATTTGATACTGCAGCTACTAAGTTATATGGCAGAGGATGAACGTACAAGAATAAAAGAAAGACAAAAAGAAGGCATTAGCATTGCTATAAAAAAAGGAATCAAATTTGGAAGAAAGAAAATACCAATTGATGAAAACTTTAAGGCTGTTTATAGGAAGTGGAAGCAAGGTAATATAACTGCTGTAAAAGCTATGGAGCTTGTTGACATGAAAAATAATACTTTTTATAGAAGAGTTAAAGAATATGAATCACTTTGAGAATATTTAAAAAATTTCTTGGATAATTTGCCTATTCCACCTTTTCGGGGGGATGGGCAAAAACACCCTATAGAAAGTTTTATAATTTGTTGCAAATATGATAGTCATAAACAATTGACAAATATAAATAAAGTTAGTACACTAATCATATGGTTAGTGTACTAATTATATATGGAGGAACCATATGCAGAACTTATCTTACCTTATAATTAAGGCATCAAGACATCTAAAAAACAAACTAGATAAAGCATTAATGGAATTTGATATTACTGCTGCGCAGTTCTCAGTTATTATTCAGATACATTATTCAGACGCTCCAATTACAGCAGCAGAAATATCTAAACTGTTGGGTTCAGATAGGCCAACTATATCAGGGATTATAAATAGGCTACAGAAAAAAGGTATAGTGCTTAAAGTTGCCAACCCAAATGATAAAAGATCATCTTACTTGGAGATATGTAAAGAATATAATAAGTTAGTTGATAAAATGAAAACAGTAAGTGATGAATTAACAATTGATATATTTTCAATTTATTCAAATGAAGAAGCTGAGAAATTTACAGAAATGATTTGTAAATTAAATGAAGGGACTGAAGAATAATGGTTGAAAAAATTTTATTAACAGGAATAACGGGGAATGTAGGAAGTGCAGTAGTTGACTATTTAAAAAGCATAAATAGAGACTTTCTAGCTGGTGTAAGAAACATAAAAAAAAGTATTGAAAAAGATGATTCTATGGAATACATTAATTTTGATTTTGAAGATATAGATACCTATGTAACTGCTTTACATGGTGTTAAAAAGGTGTTTTTAGTAAGACCACCACAACTTACAGATGTTAATGGAATATTTAAACCTTTTATTCAAAAATGCAAAAAAGCTGGTGTGGAGCAAATAGTGTTTTTATCTTTACTAGGAGCTGAGAAAAATCCTTTTCCACCACACCACAAAATTGAAAAAGCTATTTTAGAATCTAAAATTCCTTACACTTTTATAAGACCAAGTTTTTTTATGCAAAATCTATCCACAACACATGCAGAAGATATTAAAGAGCGAGATGACCTTTTCATACCTTCAGGAAAAGCTAAGATTAGTTTTATAGATACAAGAGATATTGGTGAAATAATTGGAAGGACGCTCGCAGAAAAAGGCCATGAAAATAAGGCATATACTATTACAGGTTCAGAGGCTATTACTTATTTTCAAGTTGCAGATAGTATGACAAAAATACTTGGACGTAAGATCACATATTCAAATCCACCTTTGTTTAAATTTAGAAAAGAAATGATTGATAGAGGAATCAAAAAAGAATTTGCAACTGTAATGATGATATTATACCTTACAACAAAATTAGGTATGGCAAACCATGTTACGAATACTGCTGAAGTTTTATTAAAAAGAAAACCTAGAACAATAGAAGTCTTTATAAAAGACCATATTGAAGTTTGGAGGTAAAGATAATTCTTTAATTAAAAATCTGCTTAAGAAAGATAAAGGAGAAAATAAATATGAGTAAACTAATTGCTTTTGTTGGAAGCCCAAGAAAAAATGGTAATATTGACACAGTTGTCAAAGAAGTTATTAGAGGAGCAACTGAAAAACAAATTGATACTAAAATTTATTATCTTAATGATATGACAATAAAGCCTTGCCAAGCTTGCATGTATTGTAGACAGCCAGAGCATGATCATTGTGTAATACAGGATGATCTTAAACAAGTATATGCAGAAATTAAGGAAGCAGACTATTTAATATTGTCATCGCCAGTATACATTCACCAAATGTCAGGACTCCTTAAAAACCTTCTGGATCGGTTTTATCCATTGACAAATGAAAAGCATAAACCACGGTTTGGTATTAAAAAAACAATTTTTATTTATTCTCAAGCAGCACCAATCCCTTTAATATTTAATAGATATTTTAGATATACTGAAAAATCATTAAAAGCTATGGGAATAAAACCTATTAAGAGAATTACTGTACTTGGAGCATTTACTAAAGATTCCATACAAAAGAAAAAAAGAATTTTAAACAAAGCCTATAATGTTGGAAAGAATTTAGCAAACAATTAACTAAATGGAGGGAACTATGAGTTTATTTAGTGATATCAAAGCAGTATTAACGCCAAAAGAAATAATTTTTAAAGAAGTAATTCAAGAGAGTGAAGAAGTTTACACTTTTCTATTTGATACATGTGAACCTTCAAAGTGGAAGGCAGGTCAACATGCTATGTTTGTTATTAAACATACAAAAATTAAAAGGGGTATAAGACCCTTTAGTATAGCATCCAGTCCTTTAGAAAATAAAATCATGATTTCGATGAAAATAGGTAAGCTGCCTAGTGACTATAAGAATGCACTATTAGAAATTAAAAGCAGTATGAAAATGGTAATTAGGGGCCCAATAGGTGGTTTCTATATGGACACTTCTAAACCAACTTGTTTAATAGCAGGAGGTATAGGTATAACGCCATTTAGATCTATAATTAAGGATATAGTCATGCGAGAGAAGGATTTTAAAGGTAAAGTAAATTTGTTATATGTTAATAGAACAGGCAAGTTTTTATATGAAAATGAGCTAAAGACATTTATAAATGATGATCATATACAAATTGACTTTTTCACAGATGATGAAGAGTTGACAAAAGGTATAAAAGAAATTGCTATTAATAATAAGGAAATAAAATATTATTTAGCTGGACCAAAGCTAATGAATGATTCTATAAAGTCCACTTTGTTAGGTCATTCTGTCAATAAGAAAAATATTAGGGTAGATACATTTTTAGGATATTAAATGTATGAAATAAAAGCTTGTGAATATAATTTTAAAATATTAACACTTAAATTGACAATTTCAATTTACTTAGTACAATATAGTTATACAAGCTAACTATATTGAGGTGTAACTTATGAAAGATTGGTTTGACAATTCAGCTAAGACTATTGCTTTATTTTGTAGAATGTATATAAACGTTAAAAGGGATTTGCCAATTAGAAATAGCGAAATGGGTGTTATTATTTTCGTTGACAAGTATGATGGAGATGTTACTCTCAATGCTATCACAGAATTTTTGAAAACATCCAAACCATCTGTTACGGTAAAAATAAGGGCATTGGTAGAAAAGGAATATGTTTATAAAAAATATTCAAAAGTAGATAAAAGGAGCTATACCCTTCACTTGACACCGAAAGCAAAACATTTAGTAGGATTAACAGACAATGATTATTATAAATTGATTGATGCTTTAAGTAACGGAATGGGAGAAGATAATTTTCTACAGTTGATTCATTTAATGGAGTTTGCAAATAATGTATTGAATGAGTATTATTAACGAACGGTGGTAAACGCCGTTTAAAATATTCAATATAGTTAGCCTAGTTAACAAAGGAGAAATAGTAATATGGAAAAAGGAGTTACAAAAAAATTAAACAAAGGTGATGAATTGGTGTTCCGACAAATACTTACAAACAATACATCTCCAGTTGAAATGTATTACTATGAAAGAATGACTGATGTTCAAATTATTACACCACAGGGAGAAACTGTTCTACTAAATTCTCTTGGAATGGTAGGTCAATCGCCAATGGTGTATTTCGCATTTAAACAAGAAGAAAATAATGATATCTATTTTTATGGAAGTATCTTCTCAAAGGAGCCGGTAAATAAAAAAAATATCATAAAAAAAGAATGGGTAATAGAACCTGCTGAGGGTAGGTGTCTTAATTATCCAGGATTATATACCGTTGGATATGAATGGGACTATAAATTTAAGGTACAAGAATCTAAAGGTAAATTAACAGAAGTTAATTTGCATAATATTGTAGAGAAGATAGAGCAAATCACAACAGCTCTAGGTAAATTTGAATGCTATGTGATTAATGCTTATAATAACTCTGGTGAATTAGACTCAATATCATGGTTTTCATCAGAGTTAGGCGTAAATGTAAAAAGATTGAGTTATTCAGATATGAAACCTGGATATGAATTAACAGAATACAGAGTGGGAGGTGTAGAAATATGCATATAAACAACAAATTAACAGCAACAACAATTTCATTACCTTTTTACTACGATAATGGTAAGTTAGTAATGAATGAGCCACTGGCAGAAAGTTTAGTAAAAGACGCATACTCTCAAGGCATTAGAAGCTTCACAACATCACCTCAATATATAGGTGGAACATGTGAACGTTTCTTAGGGAGGGTTTTAGAACCAGTAAGAAAATTTATAAATCTGTCAACTAATTACCCTTATTTTGATAAAACGTTACCAGAAGAAAATGCTTTTGAATTTTGTTTGAGCCGTTCTTTAATGGATTTAAGAACGGAATACTTAGATTGTTTATATTTATATGCGGATAGTGTTGATGAGGGATTGCTGCCACAACAGTTGATGCAAGCAAAAATGGCAAAAGAAGAAGGAAGAGTGCATCACATAGGAATCATTTTCACTCCACTTAATCTTTTTTCTGCAAAGGAAGTTTTAAAAGGCACAAATAATATTATAGATACAGTAATGATCTACTTTATACCCACACTTGAAGCTCAAAAAGAATTGCTGAGCGAACTTAAAAACTCTGGTATAACAATAGTCGGCGGAGGTCTAGTTGATGCAGGAAATAAACAACTCCCGAACAATATATTAAGTAAATCACATGTGATTAAAAATATTACTGCCAGTGAGCTCGCAACCAGGTATTTTATGTCACAATCCGTTTTTGACGAGGTAATCTTTCAATTGGAGAGTAAAGACTTCTTGGATATAGTTTGCGAGGTTTCTAGAAATTCGAAAAAATATGACTATACAGAAATTGAAAAGTATTTCAAGCAAACGGAATTTAACCCAGCAAATCCTCGTGTTATATGTTGTAATTGCGGATATTGTTCTCCATGCCCTAAGGGAATTGAAATAAATAAAATTTTTAATTCTTACGCTTATTATGATCAATATGGTATGTCAA
This sequence comes from Clostridium psychrophilum, assembly GCF_018861705.1. GTDB lineage: Bacteria > Bacillota > Clostridia > Clostridiales > Clostridiaceae > Clostridium_AD > Clostridium_AD psychrophilum. Next base: position 6,147 of record NZ_JAHLEC010000120.1, read on the forward strand.
ACATTGCACTTGAAGTTTTTAAAGAATATCAAGATAAAGTTGGAGGAAGTATCGAAAAAGCTTGTATAAACTGTGGATTATGCGAGAAAAAGTGTTCACATAGTACTCCCATACGTAAAAACTTAAGAGCCGTTGAGAAATTTATGAATGACTTAAATATAACATCTAAAAACTTTGAAAATTACAATTAGTGTCTTTGTTAAAGGTATAGATCACCTAGATATTGACCTTTTACTACAAATATAATTAAAGGTAGAATGTTTTGAAAAATGCAGTAACTCCAATTAACCAACGTTACCAAATAAAGTTAAAGTAACACAAATACGAAACAAGATATTAATTTAGTTATTCTATTAATAAGGCAAAATCTATATGAAATAAAAGGTTTTCAGCACCTTTTTTGTAAATATTATTTGATAGTAAAATCTTAAGTATTTTTCACGACATTTACTATGGCCATATATTATATATAACAATCTACTAATTTCACGACAGTATAGCGGGTATAGCCGACATATGTCGGCTATACCCAATTTATAACCAATGCTACTATCAGATATGGTCCTTGAAAATACTATTACTGGAAATTCAAGATGGGCAATTGAGGAGTTTGGAAAGCTAGAGAAAGCGACAGCCACTTCTTCAACAAAGTTTAATGCTGTGGACGATTTATTAACGGCGAATCACAATGGTCACACACAAATGCGAATTTCCATTAAACCACAAGAGATTATAGAAAAAGTAGAGTTTGGCACTAGTAGCTAAAAGAGAGAATTATTGCAGTAAATAAGATGTTTGAAGCTGGATATAAAATAGGATTAAATATCACCCCTATAATTTTGGAAAACGTATGGAAAATAGTGTATGACAATATGTTTAAGGAAGTTAAGAGACTTTATCATTTAAGCTTAAAAATCAATTATTTATAGAGGTAATATTTATGACCTATGGGTTACCTAATTATTATATTATTAATACAGAAAGCATGTCAAAAGCAGTAAATTTACTTGATAAGGTTAAGATGTGACCAAAGGGACCAGGAAAGTATACATATCGTAATGAATATAGAAATCCAGCTGAGGAAGTCATTAGAGAATTAATTCAAAAATATTTGCCTGAGGCTACTATAAGTTATATTGTTTAATCATATATATTAGCACAACATATTTGTTACCATTCTGGTCACCCTATAGGGAATAAGTTTTCTATGAATACATACTAAGTATAGCTAAGTATAGTAAGTATTATACTTAGTGCCTATGCTAAAGTTTAGACCAATATATTTTTCTATTTCAGTAGTAGCAGCTTTATAGCCGCCACTGTTTATCATATCTTCGCTCATAATATTCATGTTTTTTTTATACATTGCATTATAAAGAACATCATTTAGTGCTTTTTTTAAAGTTTCAACTGAAACATTATTTTTGTCAATTACTTTTCCTAGTCCTAATTTTTCTAATCTTCTAGCGACAGCAGGCTGATCTGCGAATTGAGGTATAGTAATAACTGGAACTCCATAATAAATTGCTTCATTTACACTATTCATTCCCCCATGAGTAATAAAAACAGTTGTACGTTTAAGAACTTCTAATTGAGGAACAATTTGATAGACTAAAAAGTTATCTGGGATAGTTCCAAGATCCTTTATGTTTACATTTTTACCTATTGACATAATTATTGTCATATCAACATCACGAAAAGCTTCTATACAAATTCTAAAAAAGTTTAATGATTTATTAAATAGAGTGCCTAAAGAAATATAAATTACTTTTTCTTTTACCTTATTTAATGGAATGTTATTTTTTACTGCCCTTTTAATAATAGATGGACCAATAAATTTGTACCTAGTATGCTCAAATTCTTCACTATGAATCTGGAATTTACGTGAAGTAAAAACTATATTTAATTCTGGTACATTTTCCAATACTTCCATAAATATATCATTATTTTTAACTTTTTCTTTGCCAAAAAACAACTGTGTAAATATATTTCTTGCGAATTTATTTTGAATTAATTTAAGTTGAAGCGATGATTTACCAGAGTTTTTAGGATTAATTGTGTTTTTATTAAATGCAAACATTGAAATTAATCGTATTGTTGGTTTTTTTAAAATATCACCTAGATTTTTTCCCATAAAAAACATGAATTCATAAATAATTAAATCATAATTTTTACCAATACGTAAAGCAGCTTCATAAATATTACTCATAGTTAATTTCATACCTTTAAATGACATTGCTTTTTTTTCGTCATAATCATAAAGCATTGTTCTTGCACCAGTAAGTGCTATTTCTTCTCTAAATTCCTCTGAAATTAAATATGTTACTTTATATCCTCTATCAACAAGTTCTTTTGTAATTGCAATTGTTGGATTTACATGTCCATGAAATGGGACATTTATTATTAATATTCTCACCATGTTTTTTCTCCTTTTTATTTTATTACAGTGATACTAATTTGTATAAAAAATTATGACTTAGTACTTAATCAATATAATCAATATAATTAAGTATAATGTTTATTATACTTAAATTTAAGAATAAGTGTTCCATATGATTGGTGATTTATCGATTGTTGAGGCAGTGCTCGCAATACGCAGAATACATACGTTAAGACACTTATTACAAAAAGACTTTTTTTTCAAAACATTGACCTAGAAATACTAAATAGTTTTAACTCATAAAAGAAGTAAAGCGTTTATATATTTAGGTCCCAATAGGTAAGGCACAGGAAGAAATATAGTAAGAATTCAATTAAATTTAACTGCAAATTTAACAAAAAGTTATAGAAAAATGAGTGTATCAAAAAACTATAGTTAAATGATACGCTAAAAAAGAAAGATAATAATCTCTATAAACCCACTCAATTGGTTGAAAAAGTGTATCATGTATTTTAATAGGTTTTATGATACTATTTGTTTATAAAAAAGTTTGATCTAATGCTAATTTAGAATGTGTTATAATATTTAAAGGTGGTGAATTAATTGGAGAATGAAGAATTATTTGAATTTATGGGAAAAATATATTCAGAAATGCAGTAGGGTTTTAAAAGTGTTAATACAAAAATAGGTGGACTTGATAATAGAATTGAAGATCTTGAGGGTTCCGTAAAAAAGCTTGAGGTCGAAGTTAAAAAGAATTCTATAAATATTAAAAGTCTTGAAAAGAAAGTTATTACTATTGCAGAAGTGCAACAAAACCATATAAAACAAAATGAAGATAACCATATTGAAATGGTTGAAATGTTTAATAATAAAATGGATATGACACAAAGTGCAGTTAAAAATTTAAATAGAGTGAAGTAATTATAGCAACCTTTGAGGTTGCTTTTTTATTATATAGGAAACAGCTTGCGGAAACCGCTGTGGATAACATTTTAGATAACATTTTAAATGAAAATTAGGTGGAAAATTCAAGAGAAATATGAGATGATTAAAT
>NZ_JAHLEC010000121.1 GCF_018861705.1 Clostridium psychrophilum
TTAATCATCTCATATTTCTCTTGAATTTTCCACCTAATTTTCATCTAAAATGTTATCTAAAATGTTATCCACAGCGGTTTCCGCAAGCTGTTTCCTATATAATAAAAAAAGAAACATTTTACCTGGCCGTTCACTTCTACAAGTTGATTTTTGAAGCTTCCAAACATAGCTTAACTAGCTAATCTTATTATTTATCATAGTATCATAATAAGTACTTGTTGGTTTTATTCAAATCAAAAAAGTGCTGTATCGACGATATTGATATGAACGTCAGGTACAGCACTTACAATATTATAGCATAATATTTTAATTTATGTAATATTCTAATTTAAAAAATAAAATTAAGGTATTGCATAAATTCTATAGAAAACAAAATAGATTTTGCTGATATTGGGATAAAACCATTAATTAGCTTTTTTCAAATATTTCTTGAAATTCAACTGCTTCAAGCTTTTCTTTTATTAAAAGTTCTTCAGCAACAGCATTAAGTTTGCTCCTATTATCAGTTAGAAGTCTCAAAGCTTTTGCATATGCAACATCTATAAGTTTTTTTACTTCTTGATCTATTTTATGTGCAGTTTCTTCACTATATTTTCTATCTTTGCCCATATCTCTTCCAAGGAATACTTCGTCACTCCCTGAGCCGAAAGTAATTGGTCCAAGATTATCACTCATTCCATAGTCCATTACCATTTGTCTTGCTATTCCTGTTGCTCTCTCAATATCATTACTAGCACCAGTACTTATATCACCAATAACTAGTTTCTCAGCAACTCTACCACCAAGTAGTCCCACAATTTCTTCTTCAAGTCTTGACCTTGACATATATGATCTGTCGTCTTCTGGAAGACTCATAGTGTATCCACCGGCCCTTCCTCTTGGAACTATACTTATCTGATGAACAGGATCAGTATTTGGTAATAAATTCATTACAATTGCATGGCCAGATTCATGATATGCGGTAAGTCTTCTATCCTCGTCGTTAACCACTCTACTTTTCTTTTCAGGTCCAGCCATTATTCTTGTAGCCGATTCCTCAAGTTCTTCCATTCCAATAAGTTTTTTATCTTTTCTCACAGTTAAAAGTGCCGATTCATTCATTAAGTTTTCAATATCTGCACCAGTGAACCCAGGTGTCCTTTTAGCAAGTACGCCAAAATTAACTTCCGGTGCAAGAGGTTTATTTTTAGAATGAACTGCTAGGATTTCCTCTCTACCTTTTCTATCTGGCACTCCAACGAGTATTTGTCTGTCAAATCTACCTGGTCTTAATAGTGCTGGATCAAGTACATCCGGTCTATTGGTAGCTGCAATCATTATTATTCCTTCATTTTCTCCAAAACCATCCATCTCAACTAATAGTTGGTTTAATGTTTGTTCTCTCTCATCATTTCCTCCACCAACGCCTGCACCTCTTTGTCTACCAACAGCGTCAATTTCATCTATGAAAATTATACAAGGTGAATTCTTTTTTGCTTGTTCAAATAAATCTCTTACTCTTGATGCTCCGACACCTACAAACATTTCTACAAAATCTGAACCTGAGATGCTGAAAAATGGAACTCCAGCTTCTCCAGATATTGCTCTTGCAAGTAGTGTTTTACCAGTTCCTGGGGGTCCTATTAATAAAACTCCTTTTGGTATACGAGCACCCATCTCTAGATATACTTTGGGTTGTTTTAGAAAATCAACAATTTCTGCAAGTTCGGCTTTTTCTTCATCTGCTCCTGCAACATCATCAAAACTAACTTTTTTCGCATTAGGATCAACAAGTTTTGCTTTGCTTTTTCCAAACTTCATTGCACCTCCGCTTCCGCCGGCACCCTTGGATTGCTTCATAAACATAAACACAAATCCTACAAGCAATAATATGAATACTGAATTGGACAAAACTTCCAGCCACATTAAACTATTTGATGGTTTTTCGTATGTTTCCACAACAGCTGGATTCTTTGGGTGCTCTTGAATAAACTGAAATAATCTAGCTGATGGAACAACCGTATTATATGTAGTTCCATTTTTTAAAGTTCCCGAAACTGACATCTCATCGTCTTTAACCATAAAGCTTTTTATAGTATTATTTTTCCAATCATTTTGAAATTGATTAAAATTAATACTTGTTGTTGTAGTCTTATCTGTTTTAAAAAACATAGTTGATGCAATAATAACAAAAACTATGGCCCAAACAGCGAAACTTGTACTCTTTTTCATAGGGTATACACCTTTCTTTCTCAATATATTATAAAATATTCAGTTTATATTTTCAATAGTTTATTTTACTTTGTAGAGAATAGCCTACCATACCTACACTCATATGTACATAAGTTTAATTTTTTATCTATAATATTAGTAAAAAAAGCACCAACTACTATGTCAGTGCTCGTATAAAAACTCAATGTTGCTTACCCTAGAATTCGCAGTTCAAATTCCTTATTACAAATAGGACATTTAACTGTATGTTTTCCCCTTACTCGCTTCAAACGAAGCATCTTCTTGCAATGTGGACATTTGCGAAAACGATGTGTTTTAATTTCTTTTATTCTGCGAAGCTGCAAAGCTCCTGACCCTTTAATAGGTTTCCAAATCTTCATAAACTTTTCATTTTCCATTTTTCTTTTGTAAACATTTCGAGATAATGTTCTGAAAATAAGCCAAATGAAAATAGCAAACATTAAAGTGCTAATAATAGAAGAACTGATAAAAACATTAGCAACTACCAAAACAAAATATGTCGCAATCAAAGCAAAATACAATTGATCTGTACCATATCTACCATACATAAAATGCATTAACTTATTTTTAAAATTTCCCATTCTACTCACTCCTTCTTAATAGTTTTATCATCAACACCCACAGAACAATTTTGCAAAACAAATAGCTAAACATATCTTGTTTAAACTGATTGTTGGCATGCCAAAGTCCTGACTCCGCTGCTCATACACACGTCCACCAGTTTGTATTTGATTTAATAATCTTTGATATTCAAGATTATTAGGTTCCATTTGCACAGCTGTTTTTGCATGATTTAATGTTGTTATTTTGTTGCCTAAACCAGAATTTACAATTGCGCTGTAATAATACCACTTTGCATTTCTAGTTGTTATATCTTCTAGCACATTGAGTGCTTCATTAAAATATCCAGCATCCAAATAGCTTTTAACTGAATCAAATTCTGAATATTCATGTCTTTGATTCTGACCACCACTGAAAGAACCAAATCCTTCAAAAGGATTGAAATCTTTAAATGGATTCTCTCCTTCATAAGAATTGTTCCCATTATCGTATGAACTTTGGTCATTGTAACCTCCACCATTACTATTTTGAGTAGTTTTTCCTTTTTTTATCTCTTCATAAGCAGCATTAATCTCACTCATTTTTCTTGTGGCATCAATGTCTCCTTGATTCAAATCCGGATGGTATTTTTTTGCTAGTTTGCGATAAGCTTTAGTAATTTCTTCCTTGGAATCAGTTGAAGATACACCAAGCACCTCGTAAGGATCAGATATCATTATTTGTGCACCCCCTTTTTCTTCTTTCTTTCTGCTTCATACTTTGTCCAAACGCCTGAATATAGGATATTTTCAATCAATCCCTTGTCTTGATTAATTGACAACTTTTTATAATTTTCGATACAATCAGCCATAAGCAGATTTAAAATATCATGAAAATTTTCGGATGATGACGCAATCATTGGATTATAGCGTTCATTTATTATATCAGACTTTAGATCCATACAACCATCCATTATATAAATAAACTTGCCAAGCGATGTTCCAAATGCTCGCAATTTCTCCTCATATTCATCTTCCCTTAAAACAAAAATTTCACCCATTAGTTTTCCAAAGCAATTTGCGGGAACATCTGGATTTAATTCTCCTGATTTTTCAATTTCATAAAGCTCACAAAGGCTCTTTCTAATTGAAGTACATTGATTGGGATATTGTGCTTCAATGCTCTTATATTGACGTTCAAACAGTTTTGCTGCGCCAAGGGACAATACATTTTTATCATCTGCCCAATCATCAAGAAAATTGTAATAGGCAAGTACTACATTCATGTCAGCGGCATACTCTGTGATTTCATTTAGACAATATTCATGTGGCTTCAAAGGATGGATGATGCAACTCTGCGTTTGTATTATGTTATCATTCTTATAAAGTGCAGAAAGAAACAAGACAAGAAAAGTCATGTCATAAGTAAGGGTGAACCGGCTTATTATTCCGCGTCGAGTTCCTAGAGTCTTACATAACCCGCAATAAAATGCTTTATATCGCTTCTTTTCGTCTATTGTTAACTTCTCCGTATTCACCACTACATATCCAAACATACTATTCACCTGCCTTATTTATATTCTTCTCCATCAACTTTTACTTTTCATTATCATCATGTGGAACTTTCTGCTCCATTGATTCTATCACTTTGGCTAACTCATTAGAAGCTTCAACCAACAACGAATTATCTTTGGTCTTTAATAATTTTTTAGTGCTTTTAACAGATTCTTTAAGCACTGCAGTATCATTTTTATCAAGCTTTTTCATAATCACTGATGCCTGATAAATCAATTGCTGTGCACGATCCTTTATTGTGGCTTCTTCTTTATTTTTTGCATCTTCGGCAGAGAACTGCTTTGCATCAAGAATAGCTTGATCAATTTCTGATTGACTAAGGTTTGATGTAGCCGTAATATTTATGTTCTGCTCTTTTCCAGTTCCAAGGTCTTTTGCAGATACATTGACAATACCGTTTGTATCAATACTAAATGATACCTCAATCTGTGGAACACCTCTTGGTGCACGTCGAATACCTTTTAGTTTAAATTTACCTAATGTTTTATTGTGGGATGCCATTTCACGCTCACCCTGCAAAACATGAATTTCAACAGATGTTTGAAAATTACCACTTGTGGTAAAAACTTGACTCTTTTTTATTGGAAGCGTTGTGTTACGATCAATAATTCTCGAAAAAACTCCGCCCATAGTTTCAATTCCTAGGGAAAGTGGTGTTACATCCAAAAGTAACAATCCTTTTACAACACCTATAAGAACCCCGCCCTGAAATGCAGCCCCCATTGCAACACATTCATCGGGATTAATACCTTTAAACGGTTCTTTGCCTATGAACTTTTTCACGCTCTCTTGCACTGCTGGAATACGACTAGACCCTCCAACAAGTAGAATCTTGCTAATTTCCGAGATATCAATACCAGAATCACGTATTGCCTGGTGCATCGGATCCATTGTGCCCTCTACTAGTTTTACTGTAAGTTCATCAAATTTTGCCCTTGTCAATGTAATATTCATATGTACTGGCCCTGACTTAATTGAAGCAATAAAAGGAAGATTGACCACAGTTGATTGTCCACCGCTCAATTCGACTTTTGCTATTTCTGCAGCTTCTTTTACACGTTGCATAGCAGTAGGGTCTTTTGTAAGATTAATATGGTTTTCTTTTTTAAATTCGCTTGCAAGATAATCAACCACGCATTTGTCAAAATCGTCACCGCCTAAACGATTATTTCCTGCAGTAGCAAGTACTTCAATAACTCCATTATTGATATCAAGAATAGATACATCAAATGTTCCCCCTCCAAAATCGTACACCATGACTTTTTGAGGTGTTTCTTTATCTACACCATAAGCAACTGCCGCAGCGGTTGGCTCGTTAATGATTCGCTGTACATTTAAGCCAGCAATTTTACCAGCATCTTTAGTTGCCTGCCTTTGTGCGTCTGTGAAATATGCAGGTACAGTAATCACAGCGTCACTTACAGTCTCGCCCAGGTAACTTTCTGCATCAGCTTTAAGCTTTTGTAAAATCATTGCAGAAAGTTCTTGTGGTGAATATTTTTTACCATCAATATTAACTCTATAGTCGCTACCCATTTCACGCTTGATGGAGCTTATCGTACGCTCATGATTAGTAACTATCTGATGCTTTGCAGGCTCACCTATCAAACGTTCACCTGTTTTAGAAAATGCAACTATAGATGGAGTTGTACGACCACCCTCTGCATTATTAATTATGACAGCCTCTCCACCTTCCATTACTGCCACACAAGAATTTGTTGTACCTAAATCAATACCTATTACTTTTGACATAATATCCACTCCTTTATATTAAAATTGTTTAATTTTATTTTACTCAGATTACCTATAAATTATTATCAACATTTATGATAATAATTTTAAACAAGGTAATACCTGTTACATCTGCATAAAAACTAACAATAAATATTCGACATTAAAAACAAGAAAAATACCACACGTTAAATTAATGAAATCGAAATCAGTTTGTACTTGATTTCCATCATATATAGCGTAGCACCACTTTAAGTTACAAAAATAAGTATACTTCTCATTATACCACTACTTCCAATAATGAAGTGATGAATGAGTTATTCCGTTATATTCTAAATGCCTCACATACATGGCTTTCTGAAGAGAACTCACAATACTTACATTGCCTACTATATAGTTCAATATTAAAATCTAAACTAAAATCATAATTATCCAATCGGCGTATTAACTCCATAATTTTCTCCTCATTAATTTTATGAATGCTTTCTGAATAATTAAGGGTAATGATATCATCTTTATATTGTGGTTGCCAAAATTTCATACTTATATTTTCAAGTGGTATATTCTTATCAAATATTTTCAGCGACCTTTCCCCTAATAAATACATATAAACAATAGCCTGCATTCTTTTGCTTACTTCCTTGTAATCTAGTTTTCTATTCTCCGTTTTCCAGTCCCATATTTCTATTTTGTTATTTGGCTTAATAATTATCAAATCATACTTTGCTTGAATTCTAATATTATCTTTTTTCATTCTGATTTCATATTCTGGCAAATATATATTTTTATCTGAAATAGTAAAATTTTCTCGAAGTGACTTAGTCCACTTGAGTAACTCAGTATTGCTATCATCTATAACAACAGGAATATATGAAAAGTATCTTTGACAAATAAGATGAAAATCAAGTCCTATATTCATATTCTCATAATAATCCTCATCATTTATTGAATCTTTTTTCCATCTGATATTATCCAAATATTTTATTTTGAATTTTAAAGGACATTTATCAAAAGTATTTAAAAGATTTTGGCTATAATAGACATGATTTAATTTTCTAATGTCTAACATTTAAAGCACCCCTTTGCCTATTTATGTAATCGCGAAGAACATAAAAATACTTTGATGGTTTATCTTCATTCCATCTTCCTTCATTAGATTGTATTGACATTAAAATCAAATATTCTTTAGCCCTTGTTATTCCTACATATAAAAGCCTTATTTTTTCATTTATGATTTGTATTTTAGCTTCTTTTAATGGGTCTTCACAAATATTATCACCTAAAATTTTAGCAATTTGGGCTTTGCAACGAACTATTGGGTTTTTAAATTCATCTTTCAAATAATAATAATCTTTAAATTTATCGGTTGTAATATATGGGTATTGATAAGCTGTAATATTTAATATTAACACACAATCCCATTCTAACCCCTTAGCTTTATGACAAGTAGCTACTGTTATTCTATCAGGGGATGGTTCATATCCTTGTAAATCATATATTATACCTGAGATATAATCTAATAAACTATTTTTCCCATCTAACAATTGCTCCGCTACATCTCTCATTGAAAATTCACTATTATCTTTGGATTCGTACCTAACATATGATGCTACTGCCTCTGCCATTGCCCTATTTTCGAGACTAAAATTCAAAACATCACTAATATACAAAATTAGTGTATCAAAATGTGTTTGAGGATATTCAAGTATAGTTCTAATTAAACCCATAGAATTTATAAATTTTTTGTATACCTTAGATTTTAATATTTCTCCTGGAATATCCATCTCATTTATATTACCTAGACTTGGATACAAAAGCTTTTCAACATCATAATTTTCAATAAAATCGAACAATTTTTCACTTTCTTCATTATGCTCCTCGCAAAACACATTCTTAATTAAATCTTTAAATATAAGACTATCTTGTGGATTTGAAATAAATTGAAGTATATATCCCAAAGTATTAGTGACTTTAATTTTTTTATTCGATTTATTTGATAGCTCATCACATTCAATATTATAACTTCTCAGAATATCTGCTATTTCTCTAACTTGATTATTAAAAGGAACTAATATTGCACAAGTCTTACTAGGAAATTTTTCTTTGAATTTTATAGCAACGTGAGCAGCTTTTTTTATTTCCTCTTCCTTTGAGTTACTCAGCATAGTACTTATACCATAGTTATTATCTTGTCCCATTTCAACTTTATCATCAGTACATTTGATTTTTTGATTTACTAATGCAGTTCTACACTTTTCTTCTTCATGATAATTATTTGTAAACTTGACTAATTCATTTGCTAAATCAATAATATGGTTTGTACTTCGACCCGCCATGAACATTTGAAATGTATTATCTGCATTACCACAAAACGCTCTAAAAAATTTAGGATCAGATGCTGTAAAAGTTCCTGTTATACTCTGATTAACATCTCCAACTCTTACTAAATTGCCACTTTTCTCAGAAATCAAGCTCAATATTTTCCCTTGAATTAAATTAGAATCTTGGCATTCGTCCTCAAAAACAAAAGTATATTTTTTTTGTAACTTTTCTCTAACTGTGTCATCAGTTTTTAAAAGTTTATACGCAAGAATCAGCAAATCATTGTAATCTATATATCCCTCTGTTTTTAGAATTTTAGTGTAAGAATTATAAATTTCAGATATATAAACTAAAATACTATTTTTATCTAATAATTTTAAATCTTCTTTTAATTTTTCAGGAGAAATGTCATTTATCTTTAATTCACCAATAATTGTATCCGCTGTTATAAAAAAATCATTCCACCACTTATCTTGTTTCTGAGCGTACTTATTTAATGCTTTATCGGATATCATTTTCTTAAATATAGCCTCTCCACCTTGTCTACGCCAATGTGAAATGCAATTATTTAAATATAAACTTTTATTAACATCATCCAATATTTTAAATTCCTCGTTAACGCCCATTACATCTGGTCTATCTTTTAAAATTTTCAACGCTAAACTATGAATAGTCATGACATCATAATCGTTTATTGCCATTATCCCTTTATTTTGTAACACCATAGAAATTCTTTGTTTAAAGTTGTTAACTGCACTATTCATAAAAGTTACTATAAGTATTTTACCAGGTTTATGGACTTTATCTTTTATAAGTTCACAAACTAGATTGCATATTATAAAAGTTTTTCCAGCTCCCGGAACTGCTGGCACTGCCATGGTTCCTCCTCGGTATTTTATTATAGGCAATTGATCATCCCTATAGGTTATTTTTTTATCTTCCTTACTCATCGTCTCCGTCGCTGTACTCATCGTCTCCGTCGCTGTACTCATCGTCTCCGTCGCTGTACTCATCGTCTCCGTCGCTGTACTTGTTGATTTACACTTTATCTTATCCTAACATTTACAAATTAATTTATCCATTCAAATAACTAAACTGCACATTCATTTATCCAATCTACAAAATAATTTAACCAGACTTT
>NZ_JAHLEC010000122.1 GCF_018861705.1 Clostridium psychrophilum
TTTGTTAGAAGAATAGCAAAAATAAACGTTTTTTTATTGAAAAACTTTTTCAACTCTTTTTACGGTGGAAGTTAACTCTGCAAAGTGGAAGTTACTTTTTCAATTCACCAATATTATTGAAATACTATAAAAATATGCTTTGATTAGTATAATTTCAAAAAAGTATGGATTATTTAAATAATCCATACTTTTTTGTATACTATAAAATTACTAACACCTATACATACTTCTTAAGCTTATTTTCTAAAATGTTTTTAGGTGAAAATCCTACAATCTTATCTTCTACTACTTTATTCTTAAATACCATAATCGTAGGGATGCTTGAAATATTATACTTTGATGATAGCTCAGGATTTTTATCTACATTAACTTTTACGAACTTAATTTTACCACCATATTCCTTATCAAGTTGTTCCATAACAGGAGCTAACATTTTACAAGGTCCACACCAAGATGCCCAAAAATCTACAACTACCGCTATATCTGAACTAGATACTTCATTATGAAAACTTTTATCACTTATTTCTTTTATCATTTTACTATCTCTCCTTCTCTTATTATATAAATAGATTTACATTTGAATCTTCAGTTTGACCTAGGTAATAACCAACTCCACCAATTTTCACTCCATCAATAAGTTCTTCCTTTGTAATTCCCATAACATCCATAGACATTGAGCAAGCAACTACTTCCACTCCACTATCAATTGCAGATTTTATTAAGTCTTCAAGAGAACTTATATTTTTATTTTTCATTACTGATCGAATCATTTTAGCTCCGATACCCATCATGTTCATTTGAGAAAGTTTAAGCTTCTTGCTTCCTCTTGGCATCATAAATCCAAACATTGAATCAATTATTCCCTTTTTAACAGATACTTTCTCAGGTTTTCTTATAATATTAAGACCCCAGAAGGTAAATAATATGGTAACTTTACTTCCCATTGCAACTGCTCCATTTGCAATAATAAAGGCTGCAATGGCTTTATCTAAATCACCACTAAAAACTACCATGGTTTTATTGTTTTTTTCGTGTACTTCTGATGGAAATGATCTATTTACCGAGGTCGACTTGTTATCTTTTTTTTTTATAAATGCGTAAACCATACCTTTCTCTTTTCTTAAATCCATTAATTCATTATTGGTTTTAGTACACCAAGATCTAATATCCTCATAAAACCCAGGGTCTGATGCTGATACTTTTAATATTTGACCATCATTTAGCTCATCAATACTTGCTTTAACTTGAATTAATGGACCCGGGCAACATAATCCACATGCATCAAGAAGTTTATCATAATTATCATTTTCTATAGTTACTTCATCTTTTATAACCTGAGTATCAGGGTCTATTTTCTGTCTTTTTATCTTATCACTTTCGCCTACTTTATTGAGCTTAAATTTTGAACTTAAAACTGATTTATATCCTCCAGTTAAGTTTTTAACCTTAAATTCCTTTTGAGATAAAATTCTTGCAGCTACATATCCTCTTAATCCTACCTGACAATACTCAATAATTTCCTTGTTTTTGTCAAGTTCGCCAATTCTTTCACGAAGATTATCTACTGGAATATTTATAGCACCCTCAACGTGTCCATTGTTATATTCTATCTCAGTACGCACATCTAATACTGTTGTATTTACTCTGTCATAAGCCATAAATTCATCTGTTGTGAGCACATCCATTCTTCCTGCTAGTACATTCTGAGCAACAAATCCTGCCATGTTTACTGGATCCTTAGCTGATGAAAAAGGTGGTGCATAAGAAAGTTCAAGTTCTGTTAAATCATCAACTGTTCCACCAAGTCTAATAACTGTAGCAAGTACATCTATTCTCTTATCCACACCATCATAACCAACGCCTTGAGCTCCAAGTACTCTGCCTTCATCATTAAAAATAAGTTTTAATGTCATAAGAAGCGCAGCTGGATAATAAGAAGCATGTGAAACTGGATGAACTAGTATAACTTTATAAGGAATATTAAGTCTAGTTAAAGTTCTTTCATTATTTCCAGTACTTGCTGCTGTAAGTCCAAAGACCTTTAAAATTGCTGTGCCTTGAGTCCCTTTATACGTAGTTTTTATTCCTGCTATATTGTCAGCCACAATTCTTCCTTGCTTATTTGCAGGTCCAGCGAGTGGAATTGCAGTATTAGTCTTGTTCACAAAGTCTATAACTTCTATAGCATCACCTACTGCAAATACACCCTCTGCACTAGTTTCCATTTTATCATTTACTAAAATATGACCTTTGGCGCCTAATTTGATACCAGCTTCTTTTGCAAATTTAGTATCAGGATATACTCCTATTGCGAGTATTATCATATCAGCACTTAATTTTGCACCACTATTTAAAGTTATTTCAACACCATTTTCAGTATCTTTAAAAGCTTTCACTCCATCATTTAAAATCATTTCAACACCATTATCTGAAATTTCTTTTTCAACGTTTAAAACAATATCAGTATCAAAAGGAGCCAATATATGAGGTGCTGCTTCTACTAAAGTAACCTTAAGTCCTCTTTCTTTTAAGTTTTCAGCCATTTCTACGCCAACATATCCTCCACCAACAACTACAGCACTGTTAATCCCCAATGCATCTACATATTTTTTTATATTATCAGTATCTGGTATATTTCTTAATGTAAATATTCTTTTACTATTTATACCCTCTATATTAGGTTTAATTGCTTTTGCACCTGGTGATAATACTAAATAATCATAACTTTCCTCGTAAGTTCCACGAACCTTACTATTAACTGTTACAACCTTTTTAGTGGTGTCAATTGCTACTACTTCACTGTTGTTTCTAACATCTATATTAAATCTAGCATTCATACTCTCAGGTGTTTGTACTAAAAGCTTATCTCTATCTTTTATTACTTCTCCGATATAATATGGAAGACCACAATTTGCAAAAGAAATATATTCATCTCTTTCAAACATAATTATCTCTGCATTTTCATCTAGTCGTCTTAGTCTGGCAGCTGTTGAAGCTCCACCAGCTACACCACCTACAATTAATATTTTTTTCATCTTTAATATTCCTCCTCTTATTCTTATAATTAACTTATTAAGTCAATATTAAAATCGCATTTATTAACTTTTTTATTCTTTCATCTCTAATTTTATAATTAACTTTAAGGCCATGCCTTGTGCCCTCTATTATCCCAGCATATTTTAACTTCTGAAGATGTTGTGATACAGTGGATTGAGGTATATTTAAACAAGTCTGCATATGAGAAACATTACATTGACCTTGATCTAATAAATTTATTACTATACATAACCTAATAGGGTGTGCCAAGACTTTTAAAATTTCCGCGATTTCGCTATATTTCATGTAATCCATATCCATAGCCTTTCCTCTTTTCTTAATTTCCATCTGAATATTATCTTGCTAGGCTGTATCTCCAAGAAAAAATTCCACGACTTAGATGGTAAATATTTTTAAAATCGTTATTAACCAAAGTATCGACTGCTCTTGGGCTTCTTCCACCGGATGCACAATAAACTAGTACTGGTTTATCTCTATATTTATTCAGCTGCGCAAGCTTCATAGAAAGAATATTAACTGGGG
Organism: Clostridium psychrophilum; assembly: GCF_018861705.1. Lineage (GTDB taxonomy): Bacteria > Bacillota > Clostridia > Clostridiales > Clostridiaceae > Clostridium_AD > Clostridium_AD psychrophilum. Next base: position 3,580 of record NZ_JAHLEC010000122.1, read on the forward strand.
CAAGTTTTGCTCCTGGAATGTGACCATTATCATATTCATCTTTAGTTCTTACATCTAATATAATAAAATCTTTATTATCACTTATAAGCTTATAAGCCTCTTCCGCTGTAACATTTTTGACTTTTGAATTAAACATAATTTTGCCTCCCTTAAAAATACATTTTATATTTATATTATATATTATATTGTTATATTCTAATATTGTGATATTGTGATATAACAATATAATAACATATATAAAATATAATGCAATAGAAATTTAAAATTAATTAAACATTTATTTTAATACTATAGTTAACTTCTAGCCTATTCATTTTATTTTAAAAAGTAATGGGATAAAAGTTGACATATCGTTCATTTAGGAATATTATGCTTATATACCCACATGAGTATATAAGCATTATGTTTTAAATTTAATTAAAGGGTGTGTAAACAATGGAAAAGTTAATAAATTTATTTAAAGTTTTATCTGATGAAACACGTATGAGGATTTTAGTCTTACTATATCATAAAAAACTTTGTGTATGCCAAATTCAAGGGATATTGGAAGAACCTCAACCTAAAATTTCAAAGCATTTAGGTAAACTTCGAGATATGGGCTTTGTAAAGGATGAAAGACAAGAACAGTTTATATACTATTACATTGACAAAGATAATGAGCTTCTTAAAGATATACTTGAAAAAATAATCTTTAATTCAGAACATTACGCTACGATTCAAAAGGATTTGAAAAATCTCCAAAAGGGTGATGAATACGCTGAAATGTTCAAAAAAAAATGTAAAACTAATATCTAATTTCACTGAAAAAGCTAAAAATATTATAAAAGGAGGTAACTATAATGCATCTTATTTCACAAATATTTACTTGGATCAATAATGAAATTTTAAGAATGACTTGGCTTTCAGATCTTATTCGATGGCTTGTAGAAAAAATATTTGGATTATCAATTAAAGAAAGATTAGGTGGAAGTATACATTTTTTCATTTATGACACTATAAAAATATTTATACTGTTATCGGTACTTATTTTTCTTATATCCTATATTCAAAGTTACTTCCCACCAGAAAGAACAAAAAAGATTCTTGGGAACATTAAGGGAATCAAAGGAAATATATTGGGAGCATTACTTGGTACTATTACACCATTTTGCAGTTGTTCTAGTATACCAATATTTATAGGGTTTAATGCAGCAGGGCTGCCCCTTGGAATAACTTTTTCCTTTCTTATATCTTCACCACTCGTAGATTTAGCATCATTATTAATTTTAATGTCGTTCTTTGGTGCTAAAATTGCGATAGCCTATGTTGTAGTAGGTTTAATTTTAGCAGTTGTTGGTGGAAGCATTATTGATAAATTAGGGCTAGAAAAGTATGTAGAAGGCTATGTAAAAGAAATAAAAAATGTGGATGCAGAAATAATTGACATGTCCAAGCAAGAAAGAATATCTTATTCAAGGCAGCAAGTCAAAGATGTATTTCACAAGGTTTGGCTATATGTTTTAATTGGGGTTGGTATTGGTGCTGCGATTCACAATTGGATACCTCAATCAATAATAGAAACTGTAGTTGGAAATAACAATCCTTTTGCAGTATTGCTGGCTACGGCAGTAGGTATACCAATGTATGCTGACATATTCGGCACATTACCAATAGCAGAAGCATTATTTCAAAAAGGTGTAGGTATTGGTACAGTATTATCGTTTATGATGGCAGTAACAGCACTTTCACTTCCATCAATAATTATGCTTAGTAAGGTTGTTAAGCCTAAATTATTAGTTATATTTGTAACTATAGTTGCAATAGGCATAGTTATAATAGGATATTTATTCAATGCATTTTCATTTATATTTGTATAAACAATATATAAATAATAAAAAATTATAGGAGGAAATATTATGATAATTAAAATTTTGGGATCAGGATGTGCTAATTGTAAAAAACTAGAGGAAAACACAAAAAAGCAGTTGGGAAGTTGGGCATTGAAGCAACTATAGAAAAAGTAACTGATTTTAAAAAAATCATTGCTTATGGAGTTATGAAAACGCCTGCTCTAGTAGTAGATGAAAAAGTAAAAATTATGGGAAGAGTGCCCTCAGCTGAGGAAATCAAGAAATATTTATAATTAATTTATATTGGTAAATATGGGAGGAAGCTAGCCTGTCCTTCCCCTCTATATATTTTAATTCTAAAGACTACATTAAAATATTTTTCATACAACTTTTACTAATACAAAACTAACAAGAAGTATAATAAATTCAACAACCGCACTTAATAAAACTCCAGCTAAACTTGCTAATTGAACAATTCTAAAGGACCCAATCATTAAACTATCTGTCCTTAGTCCTTCTGTAAAAATCTTCCTACAGAATATAACCCCTATACTGAAATATTTTAACCATCATAAGATTTTGTTTCTAATATATTACTCATTTTTCCCCTGGTAGTATTAATTATAAATATACATTGTATTTATTAAATATAAATGTTACGATATACCCACTGGGGGTATATATTATAGACTAAATATAACTAAAGCCATGATAAATAATGAAAAGTTATATGCTGCACCAATTGCGGAAAAATATACGTTAACAAGTAAATATAAAAATATAAAATCAAAGGAGAAAAAACATGAATAATTTATTAACTGTAGTATTAATTGTTGTAATCGGATATATGCTTTTACCTAAAATAATAATTAAACTTAATAAAAACGTAAAAAATGTTTCTGGAAAGGAAGCAGCCTCTCTAATCAGAGATAATAAAAATCTGGTTATACTCGATGCAAGAAGTAAGAGCGAATACAAATCAGGGCATATAAATGGATCTCACCTAATGCCTGCTAATGAAATTGCCTCAAGAATTACAGAGTTAGAAAAATTTCGTGGTAAGCCCTTCTTAGTGCACTGTGCTTCTGGTGGTAGAAGTCCTAAAGCTGTTAACGTATTATTAAAAAATAAATTTGGTCCAATATATCATATGAATCATGGATTGTCAGACTTTAATGTAAGTCTGACAAAATAGGAAGTAAAAATAATATACCATTTTATAAACAGCTCAAAACATTTTTAAAGGATTGTATATCTGTAATATCGAATATTTATAGTAGAATATGGAGGTAAGTAATGTATAATTATATTATATTTGATATTGATGGTACACTTATAGATACGGAATTTGCAGTTCTTTCATCGCTTCAGAAATTAGCGCTTGAAGAACTTAATAAAAATTTTAGTTTTGAAGAATTAAGATTTGCTTTAGGTATTCCAGGTGAAGTAGTATTAGATAAACTTGGAATAACTAATAGTTTAGAGACTTTAAAAAAATGGAATATATATTTAAAAGAATATTTTTATCAGGTGAAAATTTTTGATGATATTAAGGAAACTATAGTTAAATTAAATGAAATGGGAATTTCAACAGGTATAGTTACTTCAAAAACTAAAGAAGAGTTCCTAAATGATTTTGTACCTTTTGGATTAAGCAATTACTTTAAAATAGTAGTTTGTGCAGATGATACAGAAAAACATAAGCCTAACCCAGAGCCACTTTTAAAATTTATTGAACTGTCGGGGGTAGATAAATCAAAGACTATATATATTGGTGACACTAAATATGATATGAACTGTGCATCTGGTGCTGGTTTAGATTTTGCATTAGCGTTATGGGGTGCTAAATCATCGAATGGAATTAATGCAAATTACATTTTTGAAAACCCTAAACAAATATTAGAACTTATAAAAATTTGATTCACATTCTCCCTATATGTCGTCTAAGGTAACCCTATTTTATATGCAAATTAATTAAGTTAATATATTTTCTTCTTACAATAGTGGCATTCTAAGAATGAATAAGATATTAAGACAATTTTAAATTATATAGAGAAAGGAATGATTTAAATGAGCAAGGGAATTATATATTCCATATCACTTAGTCTAGAAAGAGGAACTCTAAAAAAAGAAATACCTGAAGCTAATCTCATAGAAAACTATGGTATAGAAAATGATGGACACGCAGGTAATTGGGGACGCTAAGTATCTTGTCTTAATTGGTCAAGTGTTAAAAATGCTAATATAGAACATAACTTGAATGTTGGGCCAGGTGATTTTGCAGAGAATATTCTAATTGATGCGCTAGATTTATCTAGTTTGATAGTTGGAAGCAAAATTAAATTAGCAACAAATGCTATTTTAGAGATAACTCAAATTGGTAAAGAGGATCATCCTAGTATAGTTAGCAGAACATTTGGAATAAGTCTTTTGCCAAGCGGAGGTTTGTTTTGTAAAGTAATTAAAGGTGGTAAAATAAGAAAGGGAGATTCTGTAGAAATAATATAATTCTAAATATCAGATCTTAATTTAACAGACCTATTAAAAATATTATTGAATTCATTTTAAAATGTTCCCAAACCAATAATGAATAATCGAGTAGGAGCTAAATAATTAGTTTATTTAGCGACCTCTCACACCACCGTGCGTACCGTTCGGTACACGGCGGTTCAATAGAAATTAATGTTTTAATAAATATGTCTCAGATATAGATACTAATCCTATATTTTTAAGGTATTTATTAGTCAATGTTTTGTTTAATATAGGGCTATTGGATGTTCTCCAATAGCTTTTCCTTGTATTTGCATATTGCCAAGCTTTATTATCGTTCAGCCCTAGCTTAACAAGGTTGCCATATTTTGTTTTAATCTTTTTCCACTGTTTCCAAAAACACATTCTAATTCTTCGCCTTAACCATTCATCAAGTGTCTTAAGAATACTTTTAATATCTGCAATAGCAAAATAATTTACCCATCCAACTATCACCTGCTTAAGTTTCATAAACCTATATTCCATGCTCATCGCATTACTTCTTGAAGTTAACTCTTTTAGCTTTGCTCTGAATTTATCTATAGGTTTTTGAGGAACCCTCATTCTATATTCACCTTTTGCTCGGTAAAACGAAAATCCTAAAAATTTAAGTTTCCAACGTCTATCTACTGTACTCTTTTCTTTGTTCACTTTAAGCTTTAACTTTTCCTCAATAAATCTTGTGATACTACTCATTACTCTATTTGCTGATTTCTCACTTTTAACGTATATATTCGCATCATCAGCATATCTACAAAAGTTTAGTCCTCGCTTTGTTAGTTCTATATCAAGTTCATTTAGCATTACGTTACTTAATAATGGGGACAAGAGTCCACCTTGAGGTGCTCCTTCTTCAGTATTCATAAATACCCCATTTATCATAACTCCACTTTGTAGATACTTTCGTATCAGGGAAATTACTCTACCGTCTTTAATATCTTCCGATAGGATTCTTATCAACTTATCATGATTTATCGTATCAAAGTATTTGGAAAGGTCAATATCTACTACCCATTTATACCCGGTATTGATATAACCCCTACATTTCTCAATAGCTTGTTTTGCGCTCCTTAAAGGCCTAAAACATAACTATTATCTGAAAATTTCTTTTCATATATTGGTATTAGAACTTGCGAGATTGCTTGTTGAACAACTCTATCTACTACAGTAGGTATTCCGAGTAGTCTTATTCCCCCATCAGGTTTGGGTATTTCTACCCTTCTTACTGCTTGAGGTCTATATCTACTTTCCAGTAATGATTGCCTTAATTCTTGTCCATGCTCTTTCAAGTATTGTAGAAGTTCATCTACTGTCAAACCATCAATACCATGACTTCCTTTATTGGCTTTTACTCTTTTATATGCTTTATTCATATTATCTCTCGATAATATTTGCTCGAGCAAATCATTACCGTATCTATTTACATTGTTTCTTCCTTCTTCT
>NZ_JAHLEC010000123.1 GCF_018861705.1 Clostridium psychrophilum
TGAAATTTTCATATTAATTTACAATATTTTCAAGAGGCATAGCCTAAAATTTGAAATAGCTTAACTCCTACCGGAGAAAATATAGCTTTTTGTGGCTTAATCATATTATACCTCTTATTATATTTTTCTAAGTTAATATTAAAAATATTTAAATGTTGTGATCATCTAAAGTCATTTCAGCACTTGAAAATATACAATGTATAATAGATGATTCACTAAATCTTGACTTAAGTATGTAAAATTGTCCATATCAATATCTGTAAGATTAAGGTTATAAACTTTGATAACCTTAATCTTACAGGGTAAATCGTCATGAAAATTGCTTCAGATTTAAGATTTTCAGTAACAACAAAACAGATTTAACCTCTTCTAATTCTGACATAAACAATAAAAGTTTAAATAAAGTATGTATTATAATAAAGTAGTATCTTAAATTAAGATACTACTTTATTATTTTGTTTATAAGCATTTGCCTTTTAATCTAATTATTATATTATTTGTTTTTCAGTCTCAACACAGTATTAACCACATTGTTAACTGTAAATCCGAACTTTTCAAATAAAACTTCAGCTTTACCTGATGCACCAAAGTGATCAATTGAGATTACGGCTCCATCAATTCCTACATATTTGTGCCAACCAAAGGAGGTAGCCGCTTCTACTGCAACTCTTGCTCTTACTTTATTTGGAAGCACTGATTCTTTATATTCCATGCTCTGAGCTTCAAATAATTCAAAGGATGGCATACTTACAACTCTTGCTGATATTCCCTTTGCAAATAACTCATCAGCTGCCTTATAGATAAGTTCTACTTCTGAACCTGATGCAATTAAAATTACATCAGGTGTTTCTTTTTTACAGTCCTTAATTATATATCCGCCCTTAAGAGCTTTTTTGCCAGAACCCTCATATAGTGGCAATGTCTGCCTTGTTAAAATAAGTGATACTGGTCCTTTCGCTTTAGTTACAACATAATACCAACCTGCTGCTGCTTCTTTTGAATCTGCTGGTCTAAATACTGTCATATTTGGTACAGCTCTTAAAGCAGCTAATTGTTCAATTGGTTCATGAGTTGGTCCATCTTCCCCAACCCCAATACTATCGTGAGTAAGTACATAAGTTATTGGTAATTTCATTAGTGCTGAAAGTCTCATGGCACCCTTCATGTAATCACTAAATACAAAGAATGTAGATACAAATACTTTTAAACCACCATGAAGATATATCCCATTAGCAATACCAGCCATTGCATGTTCTCTTACTCCAAAATGCATATTTGCTCCAGATCTATCCTCAGCTGAGAAATCTCCTCTATCCTTCATATATGTTTTGTTTGAAGGAGCAAGATCTGCTGAACCTCCAATTATGTTTGGTACAAGCTTTGTCAACCTATTAATAAGTATTCCTGATGCTTGTCTTGTTGCCATTGGTTTGTCAAAACTCCAGAAACTTTCATCCTCTAATAAATCACTAGCTATTTTACCACTAAACCAAAGTTTCCACTCTTTTGCAAGTTCTGGGTAAGTTGATTTATAGCCTTCGAATAACTTGTTCCAAGTTGCTTCTTTAACCTCTGCTTCCTTATTAAAGTCTTTCATATTTGCTCTAACTTCTTCTGGAACAGTGAAAGGTTCATAATTCCATCCTAAATTTTCCTTTAATGCAATTATATTATCTACTCCAAGTGGTTCCCCATGTGCGCAAGCTTTTCCTTGCTTAGCAAGGCAACCGTATCCTATTATGTTTTTTACTATTATAATTGTTGGCTTTTTATCTTGTTTTTTAGCAGAATTTATAGCTGAGTTTACTTCATCTGTGTTGTTCCCATCAGCTACCTTTATAACCTGCCAACCGTAAGCTTCATACCTTTTAGCGACATCTTCTCTAAAAGCAATATCAGTACTTCCTTCAATCGATATGTTATTAGAATCATACATCATTATAAGTTTTCCAAGTCCTAGTGTTCCTGCAAGAGAAGAAGCTTCTGATGAAATCCCTTCCATTAAGCATCCATCTCCAGCTATAACATAAGTATAATGATCTACAACCTTAAAATTTGGTTTATTGAATTTTTCTGCAAGATAACTTTCAGATATAGCCATACCTACTGCATTACAAATACCTTGCCCTAAAGGTCCGGTAGTTGTTTCAACTCCATCTGTATGTTTATATTCTGGATGACCTGGTGTTTTACTTCCAAACTGTCTGAAATTTTTTATATCTTCAACACTTACATCATATCCAAAAATGTTTAAAAGTGAGTATAGAAGCATGGACCCATGTCCTGCTGATAGTACAAATCTATCTCTATCTTCCCATTTTGAATTTTTAGGATTATGTTTCATTTGCTTTGCCCATAGAGTATAAGCCATTGAGGCGCATCCAAGGGGTAACCCTGGATGACCTGAATTTGCTTTTTGAATAGCTTCTGCTGAGAGTACTCTTATTGTATTTATTGATAAATTGTCTACATTCATTATGGAGTCCTCCTTATTATTTACCAAAAGTTTCTTTCCAATCTTTAGCAAATTTTTCTATTCCAGCATCTGTTAATGGGTGTTTTATCATTTGTTTTATTATTTTAAGTGGAACTGTAGCAATATGAGCCCCTGCAACTGCTGCATCTGTAACATGCATTGGAGTTCTTATACTTGCAGCGATTATCTCAGTATCAATTCCGTGTACTTTAAATATTGTAACAATAGTTTCTATTAAATCCATAGCATTAGCGTTTATATCATCCAGTCTTCCAAGGAAAGGACTAACAAAAGATGCTCCTGCTCTTGCAGCAAGTAAAGCTTGTCCTGCTGAGAATATTAATGTTACATTTGTTTTTATTCCTTCTTTTGAAAGTACTTTTACAGCCTTTAGACCTTCCTGCGTCATTGGAATTTTAACAATCATATTTTTATGAATTTTTGCTATTTCTCTTCCTTCTTTTATCATTCCTTTAGAATCTAATGCGATAACTTCTCCACTTATAGGTCCGTCAACAATAGATGCTATTTCTTTTATAACTTCATTAAAATCTCTTCCTTCTTTTGCGATTAGTGATGGGTTAGTAGTTACCCCACAAATAACACCCATATCATTAGCCTCACGAATATCGTCAACGTTTGCTGTATCTATAAATAATTTCATAATTAACACTCCTTCATATTTTAATTTTTTCTTTTAAATAAATGAATTCAGGTTTTAATGCCGTATAAAGTCGCTTATAAATTTCATGATATTTGCTATACAATTTAACATTTTCATTAATTGGTTCTTGATAAGTAACCTTATGAACAATAGCATCACAAGCCTCTACTACAGATGAATAAACTCCTACACCTACTAAAGCTAAAATTGCAACTCCTAGAGCAGGCCCTTCGCTACAATTAACAGTAATCACTTCAGAGTTAAACATATCTGCTTGAATCTGCCTCCATACTTCACTTTTACCTCCTCCGCCTGAAGCCCTTACTTCATCTACACTTATCCCCATTTCGTTAATAACATCCATACAATCTAAAAGGCTATAGCCTACACCTTCCATGACAGATCTAAGCATATCATTTTTGTTATGTCTTGCAGTAAGACCAAAAAATACGCCTCTAGCATAGGGGTCTAAATGTGGAGTTCTCTCCCCCATAAGGTAAGGTAAATACATTAGTCCATCAACACCTGGGTTTACAGATTCGGCTTCTTTATTTAACTCCTCGTATACATCAACACCTGAGGAAGCCGAATTTTGATTTTCTAAAGCACATAAATTATCTTTAAACCATTTTAAAGATAATCCAGCTGCCTGAGTTACTCCCATAATATGCCAAGCACCTGGTACCGCATGACAAAATGTATGCACTCGTCCTTTTTTATCTATAACAACTTTATCAGTATGAGCAAAAACGACACCAGAAGTTCCTATTGTAGAAGAAACAACTCCAGGTCTAACAATACCGTTTCCTATGGCACCAGCCGCCTGGTCTCCTGCCCCTCCAACTACCTTGGTTCCTTCTTTAAGTCCTGTAAGTTTTGCAGCAGCTTTAGTGACTGTTCCAGTAACCTCTTGTGATTCATAGACTTTACCAAGTAAGTCTTTATTGATATTAAGTTTTTCTAATACTTCATCGCTCCAAATTCTATTAGGGACATCTAAAAGTTGCATTCCACTGGCATCTGATACTTCAGTGCAAAATTCCCCAGTAAGCATAAATCTTATGTAATCCTTTGGAAGAAGTATTTTATAAGTTTTTGCATAAAGCTCTGGTTCATGTTTCTTAACCCACATAATTTTAGAGGCAGTAAACCCTGTTATTGCAGGATTAGCTGTTATTTGAATTAACCTTTCAGCTCCAACTAACTTTGTTATTTCATCGCATTCTTTTGTAGTTCTTTGATCGCACCATATTATTGAAGGTCTTATAACCTGGCCTTTTTTATCAATCATAACCAAACCATGCATCTGACCAGATAAACCCACCCCTTTAATGTCGTTTATGTTCACTCCACTTTTTTGTATTGCTGAACTTATTGTAGCTACTACAGCGTCCCACCAATCTTCAGGTTTTTGCTCTGCCCATCTAATTTCAGGTTGATATAATGGATAACCCTTGAAAGCACTTGAAATATTTTTACCTTTCTCGTCAAACAATATAGTTTTTGTACCTGAAGTTCCTATATCTATACCTAGAACATAGGTCATGTAATCTCCTCCTAAAAAAATTATTTATTGAGAATAATTTTTGTTAAGGTATAAGTAATTAACGTATACCTTAACATTACTAAACCTCAAAAATGTACTAACTCATAATGATTTCTACCTTTTGTTGTCTATCAGACACAGTTTTATAGCTATTATTTAAAAGGGTTTTCTGATTTATAAAGCATTCCTTTTGGTTGATTAAATGATAATTCTTTGACGCCTAAGTATTTAAATAAATTGTAAATTGCTTTCCCATAATGTCCAAATGCAACTGCACCATGATGTGGGAATCTCTTTTCAATTAATACATTACGATAGAATCTTGCCATCTCAGGAATTGCAAAAACACCAATTGATCCAAATGAACGGGTTGGGACTGGTAAAACTTCACCTTCTGCTACATATGCAGTTAATTCTGCTTCTGCATTGCTTTGTAAACGGAAGAATGTTATATCTCCAGGAATAATATCTCCTTCAAGTGTTCCTCTAGTTATGTTTGGCTCTTTATTAGGTTCGAGCGATCTTGCCATGATTTTTTGAAATTTCATAGTAGCACTTGTTAATTTACAAGCAGCTGTATTACCACAATGGAATCCCATAAACGTATCTTTTAATGTATAATCAAATTTACCTTTAATTTTTGAATCATACATATCAGCAGGTACTGTATTATTAATATCAAGTAATGTTACAACATCTTGGCTTATGCAAGTTCCTATATATTCACTTAATGCACCATAAATATCAACTTCACATGATACGGGAATCCCCATTGAAGTTAGTCTGCTGTTTACATAACAAGGTACAAAACCAAATTGTGTTTGGAATGATGGCCAACATTTATTTGCAAAAACAACAAATTCCCTTGAACCTTTATGTGTTTCTATCCAATCTAATAATGTAATTTCATATTGAGCAAGCTTTGATAAAATACCAGGCATTTTATTTCCTTCACCAAGTTCTTTTTTCATGCTAGCTATTACTTCTGGAATTCTTGAATCATTAGCATGCTCATTAAAAGCTGCATATAAATCAAGTTCTGAATTCTCTTCAATTTCAACACCTAAATTATATAATTGCTTAATTGGTGCATTACATGCTAGAAAATCCTGTGGACGAGGTCCGAAAGAGATTATTTTTAGTTTGCCTAGTCCAAGTAATGTAGTAGCAACTGGTACAAATTCTGAAATCATATCGGCGACTTCAGGAGCTGTTCCAACAGGATAATCAGGAATAAATGCTTTTATATTACGTAGTGCTAAATTGTAACTTGCATTTAACATTCCACAATAAGCATCTCCACGACCATTAAGTAAGTTATCTCCACTTTCTTCAGAAGCAGCAACAAACATTACTGGCCCACCAAATTGTTTTGCAAGTAGAGTTTCTGATGTTTCAGGACCAAAATTTCCAAGGTATACTACTAATGCATTTACACCAGCTTCTTTAACTTCCTTTACTGCTTTTAACATATCTGTTTCATTTTCCACAGTAGTTAAACATTCAAATATATCTACCTTAGATTTCTTGAAATTTTCTACTACTGCTTTTCTACGACTTTCAGATAACTCCATTGGGAAGCAATCTCTGCTTACTGCGACAATTCCTAATTTTAATTGTGGTAAATTTTTCATTTTTAATTCCTCCAATTTATTTTAATGTATTTTTATTTGAATGATGGTTCATAGATTATATAAGTTAGCAATGGCGTCGTTTTCATTTTTTTTTAAAAATCAATTTAAAACAATTGAAATTTTTGAGAATATGTCCATATTTTTTAAAGTCATTATCCACAATTTTTTTAATAATAATATTTACATTCCTTTCATTTAAGTTTTTATATATAATCAAAAATATCTTTTTAAAATCACTTTAATAAGTCTATTTTACTTTTCTTTTGTGTTTTTATCAATAGGTTTTTGTAAACTTTTTCATTATTATTTAAAATATTTATAATTGAACGATTTAAATGTAAAATATTTTTAAATTAAGTGCGATTTATACATCTGATTTTATCTTCATAAAAATCACTTAAAAGGACACACCATTTTAAATTTGTAGGTGTGTCCTTTTAAGTGTGAAGTGAATTAATTGTTAGCAATAAGTATTATAATAAATTTAGTTATTTAAAAGTAATAAATGATATTTTGTTATTTGCCAAAGAAGAAATACCTTTAGTATATAGTCCAAGCAATTTACCTTTATAGCTAGTTTGGGTTCCAGAATCAATTTCAGTTATTATACCTTTTGCTGAGTTGTTTTGATATATTTTTCCGTTAGATGATACAAATAAATTTTTCTTGGCAGAGGTATTTTGTAAATCAATCACTTTCCAATTATTGATATTTGCTGATATTTTACCGTAATAAACTTTATTTACCAAATTATTTTCTAACTCTCCAACATATATATTATCCTCATTGTCGGTACCAATTAATGTAAGCTTATCTATACCTTTAATAACTATAGGTCCATTAAGACTTGTAGCATATATTTTATTATATACTAACCCCTCATATGCTAATTTATCTTCATGACGGATTGCTGCCATATTACTTATAGAATTGGGAATTGTCTTAACTTTTGTCATATCTGCCATTCTATCAATTCTATAGATACTATTACCTACACCTTCATTTAAGACTTTTAAGTAAGTAACTCCGGTTAAAGGTGACAGTTGAATATCTTCTATTTTAGATTTTGCAGCAACCAAGGCTAATTCTTTTATTTTTACTTTCTTATTTTTGGATATATCATAGGAATAAGTAATTAAGTTGCTAGATTTGTCATTGCTTTTTTCCTCTACTAAAAGCATTCTATTTCTATCTGGAAGCCATTTGGAAAACGAAATTGTGCTTCCATCCTCTGCATCTATATTTTTAATCTTTCCATCTTTACAGTTAACAATTTTTAATCCTTTATTCTCATAATAGGATAAATATTTAGCGTCATAGGATATTAAGACATTTGTTGCAGTTGTTGGTATATTGATGTCAATATTTTTTGATTGTGTGTGTTTATTTTCAACGACCTTTTTCGTAACTAATTTTGAATCAGGAGCTAAGAAATAATGATCTAAATAAAAAAGTCCCAAACATTGCAGTGATAAAGAGACTATTATCCATATACTTATTCTTTTAATCCATTTCATAATAATTTCTCCTTTAATTTAAATTATTCCATGCCAAAACATATCCTATTACTTGCTAGTTACATATATAATTGAAGGTATAGATCTTTCACCTAAGCTATCGCAAGGATTATTTATAATTTCATCATCATAAAGCATTGTAGAAGAAGAACCTCCATCTAAGTTAGAAGCATTATAAGCCCCATAGTCATACAATACATCTTGCGTTTCCCTTAAAGTAGCACCTAAACTACTTAGTTGTCTACCGTCAATTACTAACAATAGTATTGCTCCGTCTTTTCTCTGCGCAATGCATGTTCTAGGGGCTATACCCCAGCCTCCATCACCATTAGTTATAGTTTTTTGACCGTTAACTATTAGGGCTGGGCCAAAAGACACTGCTTCAGTTACGCCAAAATTATTCATTTCATTAATGCTATGTGGACCAACTAATAACATTCCTGATTTAGTTAATGCTATGGCATCTTTTTTTTCATTTTTATTATTTATATCATTATAAATAATTTTTCCACCGGATATTATAATTCCACTCGGATTAGCCCCTGTTCCTGTCCAAAGTGATCCAGAAGCTTTATCTGTAAACGCTCCACCATTAACAGCTGCAATGGCATTATTATTTTTTGCAATATCACTAGTTAGTTCTCCTTCTTTGCCAAGTTTACTACTGTAACCCACCTTTACTCTAGTTGGATCCTTAATTACTAATAAATACCCTTTGAACTTGATTCCAGATACGTTATATCGTTCAATATTGTTATCATTTTTATTTTCTATTTTTACAGCATCTAAGTTATTTTGAACTATAGAATTTATTTTTTGCTCACTCATAATTTGTTTTATTTTCTGATCGGATAAGAAAAATGTAGCTATCCATTGAGATTTAAGAGTGGTCATAGCGGCACCTACTACTGCATTTCTTATATTTTTAAACGGTCCATAATACACCATAAATGGGGTTGTAATTGATGTAAAAAGAATTTCAAATAATATAAATAGTAAAACAAGAATGCTTGTTTTTCTTTTCTTTTTTTTAAACCTTCTAAAATTTTTCATAGTTTCCATCCTTTTTTTTATTATATATTAATTTATAGTATACCCTAAAATTACATAATTTTATTTAAATGAAAAAAATTACTAAATTATATAATTTATATATTTTTATGAAGTTATAAATTATACAAAAAATTATATAAAAAAAATACAACTTCTACAAAAACTATAAAAGCATTTGCAGAAGTTACATTAATATGATGTACAACAATTTTTAAAATTAAATTTTTAATATTCATTATTGATATCGTACTTATATTATATAAATATGTTATGATTAAGCCACAAAAAGCTATATTTTCTCCGGTAGGAGTTAAGCTATTTCAAATTTTAGGCTATGCCTCTTGAAAATGTTGTAAATTAATATGAAAATTTCAATAAAAAACTCAACTAAGGCGGTAGC
>NZ_JAHLEC010000124.1 GCF_018861705.1 Clostridium psychrophilum
TTGCATGTGTTAGGCACGCCGCCAGCGTTCGTCCTGAGCCAGGATCAAACTCTCAATTTAAAAGTTTACACTTTTTATTTGAAATGATTAATCTGCGACAACTGTTAAGTTGTACGCGAGCTCATTACAATACTTTTAGTCTTATGACTAAATTTTACTTTATACTAAAGTAATTAACTGGTTAAAACAAAATATTATTTCATTTCTTTACCTATTCTCTGTTTAATTTTCAAAGACCAACTTATCCATCATCTTATGATGACTTTTACTATTATAATTCTTTTTTTCTTCATTGTCAACATATTTAAAAACTTTAGATAATGAATTTTAACTTTATCGCTATACAGTTAGAATTAATTTAAAACTATATGTTTCGACGACAATTAATATAATATCATATGTACAAAAATTCATTTATTTTTTATTATTCATGTTGTCAATTTAGTTCCATAATCATGCCTTTTTCTCCCTTATATTCTGTTTTTCTCATAGTGATACGCTTGGAACATTTTTACTCTACCGAATACTCTAGTAAATTATCATATTTCTTACTACATCATTTGAATTTATGCTAGATAAAACAAAAACTCCGGTAAAATGTTTCTTACCAAAGTTCTTGTTGTATAACCTAGAATTATGTTTCTATTATAATGCCATTACTATTTCCTTATATTTATTTCCTCTTACCTCAAAATTTTCAAACATATCAAAACTTGCACATGCTGGTGATAACGTAACTATATCCCCCGCTTTAGCAACTGCTTTGGCTTTAAGAATTGCTTCACTAAACGTCTCTGCAATTATAATTTCTAAAGAAATTTTCTTTTCTTTTAATATTCGTTCAAAAACCTCTCTAATTTTATATTTAGTGTCGCCTACAAGTATTAATGTTTCTATATTGGAATATGCTTCTTGCGCTAATGGTTCAAATGGTATTTTTTTGTCATATCCCCCTGCTATTAAAATAACTGGTTTTTTAAACGCTTTAAGACTTGCTATTGTGCGAGTTGGAGTAGACGCTATTGAATCATTATAATACTTAACTCCATCAACTTCACGAACAAATTCGCCTCTATGAGGTACCCCAATAAAAGTCGTAGCAACCTTTCTCATGCTTTCAATAGATGCGTCATCTTGAGTTGCACAAAAAGCAGTTAATAAATTTTGAACATTATGCATTCCATTTAATTTAATTTCGTCAATATTACATACTACCTTATTCATACTAAATAAATTATCGTTTTGAAAATATGCGCCCTTTTCTAACTTCTCTTTTATACTAAAGTACTTAACTTTGCCCTTAACCTCATTTCTTAAATTATATGTCAATGTATTATCCTTATTAAGTACTATAAGATCACTAGAGCTCTGATATTTAAATATATTCTTCTTTGCATTTATATACTCTTCCATGTTTTTATGAATATCTAGATGATTTGGGCTTAAATTTGTTATTATTGCTATATCGGTTGAAACATTCATAGTCATAAGCTGAAAGCTTGATAACTCTAATACCACCTTATCTTCTTTAGTTATCTCTTCAATATTTGCAAACAAAGGAATTCCTATGTTTCCTCCAATCCAAGTCTTATATCCTTCTGTTTTTAATATATTATATATTATTGTAGTTGTAGTTGTTTTACCATCACTACCAGTCACGCCATAAGTTTTTGCGGGACAATATTTTATGAACTCTTCCATTTCAGATGTTATATATGTTCCTTCTTGTTTTGCTTTCAAAAAAGCAGGATTATCTATTCTTATAGATGGTGTTTTAAATATAATGTCAAACCCAGTTAAGTCATTTAAGTAATCATCACCTAAGACTAACCTTACACCAACGTTTTCAAAATCAGTTGCTACCTTGCCAAGTATATCGTAAGTCTTTTTATCAAAAGCTGTAACAACAGCCTGTAATTTCACTAGAAAATGTATTAAAGGAATGTTACTAACTCCTATACCTACAACTCCAACTTTTTTCCCTTTTATAAACTCTTTAAATTCACTAAAATTTTTTCCCATACAGACCTCCATATAATCTTCATATATTTCATATTACCTTTAACTACATTATAACACTTAACTGATTACCTTCGTAGTTGAGTATTTTCCTTGAAAAATTCTATTTTTTTATATAGGATTCTTATAAAAAAAATAGTGTATAATATAAATATAGATTATAAATGCTACATTTTATACCATACTTTATCCACTAATCTAAATTTTATAATTTAAAATTGTATTTTTTCATCTATAAACTTTTCAAGTTCATCTATTTTTACTCTTATTTGACCCATAGTATCTCTATCCCTTATTGTTACTGCACTATCTTCCAAAGTATCAAAATCTACAGTTATACAGTATGGTGTTCCTATTTCATCTTCTCTTCTATATCTCTTACCTATACTTCCAGCTTCATCATAATCAACATTAAATTTTTTACTTAACATATCATAAACTTTGCGAGCATTTTCTGATAATTTTTTACTGAGTGGTAAAACAGCTGCCTTAAATGGTGCAAGCGCTGGATGTAAATGAAGCACTGTTCTGCAATCTCCATTCTCAAGTTCCTCTTCATCATATGCATTAACTAAGAATGCAAGAACGACTCTATCAGCACCCAATGAAGGTTCAATACAGTACGGTACATATTTTTCACTAGTAATAGGATCCATATAACTAAGATCTTGACCTGAATGTTCCATATGTTTCTTTAAATCATAATCAGTTCTATCAGCAACTCCCCATAGTTCTCCCCATCCAAAAGGAAACAAAAATTCTATATCACAAGTAGCATTACTATAAAATGATAATTCCTCGGCCTCATGGTCTCTAAATCTTAAATTTTCCTTCTCCATTCCCAAATCATATAAGAAACTAGCACAATGTTCTTTCCAATAAGCAAACCATTCTAAATCCGTACCTGGCTTGCAGAAAAATTCTAATTCCATTTGCTCAAATTCTCTTGTTCTAAATATAAAATTTCCTGGTGTTATTTCATTTCTAAAAGCCTTTCCTATCTGACCTATACCAAATGGAATCTTTTTTCTTGATGCCCTTTGAACGTTTTTAAAATTAACAAAGATTCCTTGGGCTGTTTCTGGTCTTAAATATATATCTGATTTTCCATCTTCAGTTATTCCCATAGATGTTTTAAACATTAAATTGAATTTTCTAATGTCGGTAAAATTGTTTTTTCCACATTTAGGACACACTATTTTGTGTTTTTCCATATAATCTTTGAGCTCTTCATTTGTCCATCCATCTGCAGTAGCTACCTCTGCACCAAGTTTTGTCATATGATCTTCTACTAATTTATCTGCTCTAAATCTTGCCTTACAATCCTTGCAATCCATTAATGGGTCTGAAAACCCTCCAACATGACCTGTCGCAACCCATACTTCTGGGTTCATTAGTATAGCGCAATCAACTCCTACATTATATGGACTTTCTTGAATAAATCTTTTCCACCAAGCTTTCTTCACATTATTTTTAAATTCAACTCCTAAAGGACCATAATCCCACGCATTAGCAAGCCCACCATATATATCAGATCCTGGAAATACGAATCCCCTAGTCTTACATAAAGTAACAATCTTTTCCATGCTTTTTTTATCTACCATTTTAATACCTCCTAAATTTTAAATACAAAAAAAGGACTGTACCCTAAGGGACGAAAATTATTTCCGCGGTTCCACCCTTATTGGCACATGCCCTACTCTAAATTCTATACACTCAAAAGTTCCTTTCATAATAATACTTTGGTTGTTTACACTAGCCACAACCTCTCTTATAAAATATTATTACTACTTTTCTTTATCATCATGAAATATTTTATTAATTTTATATTATTATAAACATATTGTATTTAGTTTTTATACCCATAATATATTTATAAATCAATTCACAATTATAATAGTTTTATAATAAAAATGGCTCCGCGAAAAGGATTTGAACCTTCAACCTATCGGTTAACAGCCGAGCGCTCCACCGTTGAGCTATCGCGGAATATTATCATTTTTAACTATAAAGACATTATAACATATATAATTAGAAATTCAATGATTTTCTTTATGTATTTATAATTAGTTAATGTTAACTAAAAAACAAATTCATTATTTAACATAAACTAATTAAATATTAGCATGATAAAAGAATATTTTAGATTACTAAAATATTCTTTTAAAATAATTTTTTTATTGCTGAATTGGTTTCATTGTAGGAAATAGTATAACATCTCTTATTGAATACGCATCAGTTAGGAACATTACTAATCTATCAATTCCTATACCAAGTCCTCCTGTTGGAGGCATTCCTGTTTCTAATGCGCTCATAAATTCTTCATCAATTAAATAAGCCTCGTCATCACCTAGTTCTCTTTCTTTTTCTTGTTGCATAAATCTTTCTCTTTGAACCACTGGATCATTTAACTCTGAATATGCATTGCAAATCTCACGTCCAAATATAAAACCTTCAAATCTCTCTGTAAATTCTGGATTTCCCCTCTTCTTTTTAGTAAGCGGTGATATTTCTACAGGGTAATCACATAAAAATGTTGGTTGAATTAATTTTTCTTCCACATATACTTCAAATAATTCATTTAAAATATCTGCCTTTGTACAATCTTTTAATTCTTTTTTAAATTCTAAATGTTTTTCTTTAGCTATAACCCTAGCTTCTTCATTAGTAGCTATTTGTGTAAAGTCCACACCAGAATACTGTTTTACTGCATCTACCATAGTAATTCTTCTCCATGGTGGTGTAAAATCTATTTCAGTTCCTTGATAATTTACTTTCGTAGTTCCATTAATTTTTTCACAAACATAAGCTATCATATTTTCAGTAATCGCCATCATATCATTATAATCTGCAAAAGCTTCATATAGTTCTATGCATGTAAACTCTGGATTATGTCTTATATCAGTGCCTTCATTTCTAAAGTTTTTACCCATGTCATAAACTTTTTCAAAACCAGCAACAATAAGTCTTTTTAAATATAACTCTGTAGCAATTCTAAGATACATATCCATGTCTAATGCATTATGGTGAGTCACAAAAGGTCTTGCTGCAGCTCCTCCTGCTATTGGTGATAGTATTGGAGTTTCAACTTCTAAAAAGCCTTTATCATCTAAAAATTGTCTAATAGCCTTTATTATTCCTATTCTCTTTAAAAAAGTTTCTTTAACTTGTGGGTTCGAGATTATATCTACTTCTCTTTGTCTATACCTTAAGTCAGGATCTTTTAATCCATGCCATTTTTCTGGAAGTGGTTTTAGGGATTTTGCTATTAGTTTAAAATCAACTATATGTAGTGTTATCTCGCCTGTTTGTGTAACAAATGTTGTACCACTGACACTCAAAAGATCTCCTATGTCAAAACTTTTATATTCTTTTAATTTTTCTTCGCCTACTGCATCTATTTTTATGTATAGTTGAATTCTTCCATATCTATCTTGTAAATCAGAAAAACCAGCCTTACCATGAACTCTTTTAGACATAAGTCTCCCTGCTACAATAACCTGAGTTCCTTCTAATTTTTCATAATTGTCCTTAACCTCTTGAGATGTATGAGTTCTCTCAACTTTGTACACGTCAAAAGGATCTTTACCCTCTTCTTTTAAAGCGGCTAATTTTCGTCGTCTTATGGTTACCTGCTCATTATATTTAGATTCAAGTTCATGTAAAGATTTTTCTCCACTTTTCTCTTCGTTCTTTTTTTGATTTGACATTAGTATTCCTCCTAATTTCTTCTTTAACAAAAACAATTACAAATTATTTAACTTTCATATTGCTTATGTGTGTATATTTTTTAGGGTACTTAACAAGTATACTCGTTAAATACCCTACTTCTCTATAAAAATCGAATAATATTTAAACAACTAACCTCGTCGTACCTCTAGTACTTCATATTTGCTAATACCCTCAGGGACACTAACTTCTAAAATTACTCCCACTTTTTTCCCAACTAGTGCACTTCCAACTGGGGATTCATTTGATATTTTATTTACCATTGGATCTGCTTCCGCTGAACCCACTATATAAAATTCAACTTCTTCGTCAAATTGAAAATCCTTAACCTTTACTATTGCGCCAATACTTACTACATCCTTTTCAATATCATCTTCATCTACAACACTTGCATTTCTAAGCCTATTTTCTAATTGTATTATTCTGCCCTCCACAAATGCTTGTTCATTTTTGGCATCATCATACTCTGAATTTTCACTTAAATCACCATAACCAAGTGCTACCTTTATTTTTTCTGTTATATCTTTTCTTTTAGCAGTCTTAAGAAACTCTAATTCTTCTTCTAATTTTGTAATCCCTTCGTAAGTCATTACATATTTTTTTGGCTTGCTCATTTAATTCTCCCCTTTAAATTTTATTGAAGTACGTCAATCAAACTCAGGAATTAACTCTATAATAGCAATACGATAGCATAAAATGCCCCACTACAATAATGCTTTTACAAAATTATAGAAAATCCACGTAACTTATATAATTAGAGACTATTAGTTCAAATTATTATATCTAAAATTTATTATTATAATAACAATCCATGTATAACTATTTAGCCATTATAAATCAGGCCGTTAATATTGTCAATATATAAGTAATAATTAAACTGGCCTGATTTTTTCAGAATTATGTCACTATGTTCAAACCATTTTTAATATTTTTTAGGTTACGTTTATTAGTATGCTTAAATTATCTTAAATTATAATTCATTATAAAAAGTGTTTATATTTACACATAAAATCGACTTCATTCAAACTCCTATAGATTAATATACTATTATCCTATTCAACATCATTTATATAAATTCATCTTTTAATTCTAAAATTATATTTATATATTAGTTATATATTCTTTGTAATCTAAAAGCACTTGCCTTACCTCATCATAATCTTTAATAGTATTAATTTTGTTTTTAATTTCAGAACAATTATTTAGGCCTTTAATGTACCACGCTGTGTGCTTTCTCATTTCTCTAACAGCTTTAATCTCTTCATAATATTTTACAGCCAAATCTAGATGCCTTATGCACATATCTATTTTTTCCATAGGCGTAGGATATATAACCTCTTCCCCATTTATTGCCTGGGCAATTTCCCTAAATATCCACGGATTACCCATAGCCCCTCTCGCAATCATAATAGCATCACAATTAGTGATTTTCTTTATGTTCAGAGCATCATCTACAGAAAATACATCACCATTTCCTATCACTGGAACCTT
This sequence comes from Clostridium psychrophilum, assembly GCF_018861705.1. GTDB lineage: Bacteria > Bacillota > Clostridia > Clostridiales > Clostridiaceae > Clostridium_AD > Clostridium_AD psychrophilum. The sequence continues at coordinate 7,240 of NZ_JAHLEC010000124.1, forward strand.
AACATTTTCTTTTACTTGCCTTATTATATCCCAATCAGCCTTGCCCTCATACATTTGTTCACGAGTCCTACCGTGGACCGTAATAGCATCTACACCTGCGTCTTCCATATATTTAGCAAATTCTACCGCATTAACACTGCTTGAATCGAATGCTTTTCTGAATTTTACTGTTACAGGCTTTATAGAAACTTTTTTCATTTCCCTTATTATCTGAGCTGCGAGTTTAGGTGTTTTCATCAAAGCTGAACCCTCACCATTTTTTACTATTTTATGTACAGGACATCCCATATTTATATCAACCATACATATATCGTCCCTTGCATTAAATATTTCACAGGCACTTGCCATAATTTTAGGATCATTCCCAAATACCTGAATAGCTATAGGTTTCTCTAGGCTTGATATTTTCATGAGATCTTCTGTATTACTACTACCATAATATAACCCTTTAGCACTTACCATCTCAGAATACACAAGACCACAACCCAATTCTTTGCATAACCCTCTGAAAACAATGTCAGTAATTCCTGCCATAGGAGCTAAAAAAATATTGTTCTTAAAATTAATATTTGATATTTTCATTAAATCATCTCCTGTGAAACTGCAATATCAAAGACTTAAGAAGAAAATTTATACTTATACTTATAAAATTGATAAACTTTCCTTCTGAAATATCATTAACACACCTAATATCTATTCTTCTCATAAATCAATCGAAGTCCTTCTAATGTTAAATTAGGATGAAACTCATCAATAGAAGATGAATCATCGGCTATTAAATTTGAAAGTCCTCCTGTTGATACAACATAAGGTTCCTCTTCTCCTATACTAATCATTTCACTTTTCATCTTATTAACAATATAATCTACTTGGCCAATATACCCATATATTATTCCAGCTTGCATACTTGTAATAGTATTTTTTCCTATAATTTTATCAGGTTTTATAAGTTCAACCCTTGGTAATTTTGCTGCTCTCTCAAATAGTGCTTCTGATGCCACTTTAATACCAGGACATATGACTCCTCCTAAGTAATCAGCATCTTTGCTTATAGCACAAAATGTTGTAGCTGTTCCAAAATCTATCAAAATTAATGATCTTTTATAGATTTCATGAGCCGCAACAGCATTAACAATTCTATCTGCACCAACTTCTTTAGGATTATCATATTTTATATTAATCCCAGTCTTTACTCCTGCCCCTACAACCATTGGTACCAAATTAAAATATTTTCTTATCATATGTTCTAATGAATACATAATATTTGGAACAACTGACGAAATTATTACGCCTCTAATCTCTTCTATCTTTAAGTGTGTCTGATAAAACAATTGCATTACCTGAATGCCATATTCATCAGCAGTTTTTTTTGCATCAGTAGATATTCTCCACTCTACAAGTAACTTTTTCCCCTTAAAAACTCCTAAAACAGTATTAGTATTTCCTACATCTAAAACTAAAATCACTTTATCCACCGCCTATATAATATAAAACAGCTTCAAGCTGCCTTATGTTTTTATCATACAAAAGCACAAAATTAATATGTTGAATATTATAAATATTCATTTTAAGTATTCCTAATTTATCAATTTAATTCTAACAACTTGACCATATTTGTCAAGCTAAATATTTTTTAAACCTTTTTATGATGACCTGTTGTAAAATGAAGTTGAACCAATAAGAAACCCATAGTGGATTAATTCTGTGTTATGCTTTAATCGCCTAAACTAAAACACACAGGAGGATAATCACTATGGAATACCCAAATAATAACACAGAATCACGTAAAAATAAACA
>NZ_JAHLEC010000125.1 GCF_018861705.1 Clostridium psychrophilum
TATGCTATCCTCAATATAGAAAGCTCGAAGAAATTCTGGGGTGAAGTTGATATATGCATAAAAATGAACCTAGAATTAGCAATGGCTTGAGAGTTTCCGAGAGTACTATTATAATAATCTGGGGGGTAAACATGTATAAACTTAATAATATAGACAAACTATCATTTATATTAGTATTGATTGGTGCTTTAAATTGGGGACTTTTAGGTTTATTAAATTTTAATTTAGTTAACGTTATATTTGGTGGCATTCCGTTTCTTACTAGAATAATATACATACTAGTAGGATTATCCGCAGTTAATATTATTGTTTTCATATTTAGGAGTAAAAAGGATTAGCTTTTACTATATATTATTACCATCTTCAAATGATGATTATTATTTAGTAGTGAAAATGCTTCATATATTATATGGAGCATTTTATTTAATCAATTGTTATTCTTTTCAAAACTATTACAAGGACAAAATTGATATTCATTTAAATCTATAGTATTATTCTTATTGAATTTTATACCTTCACTTTTAAGAAATAATCTTTGCAAATTTAATGATTCATAATCCTTTATGCTAATCTCACCTTTTGAATTTATAACTCTATGCCAAGGAAGGTTAAGCTTTTTACTTAAGGTATGAAGAATTCTTGAAACCTGCCTAGCTCCCCTTCGATTTCCAGAAAGCATTGCAATTTGACCATATGTCATTACTTTACCCTGGGGTATATCTTTTATAATTTCTACTGCTTTTTCTGTGAAAGGTTCCATTCATATCACTCCAATTATTAAACTAAATAAAGTATAAGTGCTTACAAATAATTAACTTCAGCGTTATACTCCCCTATTAGATTTATATTTATTAATAAAGCTGATTACATAAGGTATATGTTAAAATCATTGTTAATAATCCAAACATTTGTGACTAATTGGTACTCTTCTTCGCTTAGAGAATTACCTCTTATAAACACTTCTCCAGTTTTAATACCACAAATATTATAAATATAACATAATTCATCCATACAATATCCCTACCTTCTATGTATTTGTAATTTACTTAATTATATGTATTATATTAACATATTTAACCATCAATCGGATTTTTAGGCCCTTTTAGTTCTAATTGATAAAAAACAAGATTGAGCCACTTTCCAAATTTGAATCCTGCTTTATCTATCTTACCTGCATATTTAAATCCTAATTTTTTATGCATACGTACACTTTTTTCGTTAGACTCATCAATTCCTGCCACCATGGTTGCATATTCTTTTTCATTAATAATTTTTATTAGTTCTTTAATGAGTTTTGTTCCTGTGCCCTTGTTTCTACAATTGTTGTTAACATAAATAGAATGTTCAACAGTGTATTTATATGCAGGCCAATCCCTAAATGGTCCATATGTAGCAAATCCAATAACCTTATTGTTTTCTTCAACAACTAATATAGGGTATCCATCTTGTTTTTTCTTCTCATACCATTGTTTTCTATCATTAAGTGTATGAGCGTTATAATCATATATAGCTGTTGTATTTAAAATAGCATCATTATAAATTCCCAAAATGTCAATTAAATCATTTCCTACGGCTTCTCTTATCATTTTTATACTCATTTCACAATTTCAACTTACAATAAACATTGTTGTAAATAAATTCTTATATGTAATATTATACAACAGTTTTGGCATTTTTATTTATTATTAGCCCTCTTATACTCATCAACCAACTTATAAAAAGTATTCCTTTTAAGTTTCAACATTTCCATAGCAATTGTTCCGGTTAATTGTCTGTCTTTATACTTGGTATAGATTTCTTCCCAATTTAAAGGAAAGTTAATTTTTTTACGCCCTTTATATTTACCATTTGCTTTCGCAATGGCAATACCTTTTTTTTGACGTTCTAATAAAGTAGTCTTCTGAAACTTCTTAAGAGACTTAATCATAGTAAACATAAGTTTACCTGTGGAAGTACTAGTATCTAAATTTTCATTAATGCATATTAAATTAATTCCTTTACTTTCTAATTGCTCTCCTATTGTCAATAATTCCTCTGTTGACCTTGCAATACTACTGAAATTCAGCACATAAATTGTATCCCCACATCTTATAAAATCCATCATTGCTTTTAATTGCGGATGAGTTTCTATTCCATTTGTTGTTTCATTGAACCATTTTTCTATGTTGTAATTCTTAAACTCTTTAAATTGTCTATCGTCATTCTGATGATTTGAACTAACCCTGTTATAAGCAATGTTCATATAAACAACTCCTTTACTATTTACTACATATTAACATATTTACCTTTTAAAGTATACAACGTAAAACAGCTGTTTACTAATTTAATAAGTAATTTCAAACAAACAATTTTGAAAAAATACGGAGAAAGTTGTTTACTGACATAGTCTAAACAAACAAATATTAAAATAAAGCAACAGGTAATAATGTCGAATGCATTTCGACATTATTACCTGTTGCAAAACTCAGTTTAGTATAAGTATATTAAATTAAGGTTATTATAATATAGAATAATTAGTAAAGGAGATGTTTTTATGAGTCAAAATAAAACCATAGCTGAAAATAATCAAAATATTATACCAAATAGTGAAAATAGTCTGAGCAAAAATATGAGCATAAAACAAAAAGATCAAAATCTTATTGCCAATAGCTTAGATAGTAAAAATGCTAAAAATGGATATGAGGTTAATGGAAATGCTGGCATACAAGCTGCTAATCAAGGAACTAGAAACAAAAGATAAATTAAATTATTTAAAAAGATTAAAATGTGAAAACACAGTAGATTTACACTATTTCTACTGTGTTTTTAGTTAATACAAAAATCAAAAAAATTTTTACCGTATTTTGAAACATACACCGTAACATTCTAATTTTGTGTTGAGTGTATCCCTTTTGCAGATGAATTTTTTGGTGACAGAGTAGTTGTATGAGTACTTGGTGTTGATTTGCTTAACGAACTACTGGTAACTTTGAACCCATATTTATCTTCAAAGTATCATTAACACTTATCTAATTTTTTATTAAAACAATAGTATATATAAAATTCATTATTTATATTCTTTCGCCTTTTCCTGGCCATTTAAAACCCTTAAACCACCTTGAGCTAGTGCAAATAAATCATCTTCACCTGGATAAACTACAACCTTTGCTATAAACTTTACTCTATCAGTTATATATTTAACTATAAACTTACCATAAGCTACTCCTCCAGTTAAAATAATAGCATCTACTTTTCCTGATAAAGCTACAGCGCAACTTCCAATTTCTTTAGCTATTTGATATCCCATAGCTTCAAGCATTAATGTGCTATATTTATCGCCATCTTCTACTTGTTTTATTACATCACGATCATCATTTGTATTAAGGTATGCTACGAAACCGCCTTTTCCATTAATCTTTTTAAGTATCTCATCTAAAGTATATTTCCCACTAAAGCACAATCTAGCTAAATCACCTGATGGTAATCCTCCAGTTCTTTCTAGTGAAAATGGTCCTTCGCCATCTAGTCCATTATTAACATCAATAACTCTTCCATTTTTATGAGCTCCTACTGTAACCCCCATACCCATATGTGCTACTATTACACTAATCTCTTCATATTTCGTGCCCTGTTCTTTCGCATATCTTTTAGCTACTGATTTTTGATTTAAAGCATGAAAAATACTTCTTCTTTTTATTTCATCAATACCTGATATCCTAGCTACATTAGCCATTTCATCCACGACTACTGGATCAACGATAAATGCTGGTATATCTAAAGATTTTGCTATCTCACTTGCAATTATTCCACCTAGATTTGAAGCATGTTGACCTTGTACTCCAATTCTCAAATCACGAAGCATAAGTTGGTCTACATTATAAGTACCGCCTTCAATAGATTTTAAAAGCCCACCTCTACCTACTATAGCATCCAAAGTCTTTATATCAAATTTCTCTTTCTTAAGTATCTCTAGTATATGATCTTTTCTGAATTTCATCTGATCAAGTATACTCTCAAATCTGCCTATTTCTTCTGATGTATGCCTTATTGTTTTCTCTAAAATCTCTTTTTCATCTTCATACACACCAATTTTAGTAGAAGTTGAACCTGGGTTAATTACTAATAGTTTATATGACATATTGTTTCTCCTTTATTTTTAGAATTAGTACCATAAGTTAAAGTTTTATACATAATATTTACTGCTTCAATATTAGGAAATACAAGAATATTTGCTTCGTTAGCTACATGGTTTTGTAAATTTTTTTGTTCCCTAGCTTATTCTGATATTCCTATATCGAGTGCTAAAGGGCCATCCATTCCTATATACTTAGTAATAAATATTATTTCTCATTTATCTCCTACGAGAATTGCATTTGCTATACTCTTTTAAATTCTGATTTATATTCCTATGTAAGGCAACTAATAACTAATTTATCTGTAAACTAATTACAGTTATTTATATGTCGAAAGTAAGGCATGCAAGATAATCATTATATTGTATGCCTTTTTATTTAAAACTGCAAAACATTTATAAGAAATATATGTTATATATTAATGTAATAAGGGGGAGCGCCAACATTTCCGACAAAAACCACGTTAACGAATTAAATGGATAAAAAATTGAATTTTTACCCACTCTAAGCAATTTTATGTATTATTAATATTCAACGGTCTCAATTCATCCGATTCAAGAACATTTTTAACTTCTCCACGTTTACCAAAGAATAATTCTATTACCAACCTAGTAAGATTAACAAAACTAAGTTGGTTCTTTGTTATAAAAAATATTTTACTTTCAAAATGGGTGAGACCTATTTTGCATTATCACAATAGTAAATCATTGACTCACTTAAGAAGTTAGCTAAGCCTTTTTTATATTTATCAATGTTAGTCGTGAAACGTTCATCGTTAACATATAAATCAGCAAGCCCTCTAAATATTTCTAGAGTACAATTATAAAAATTATCAGTAATGTGTTGTTTTAACTCATTAACTGCCTTTTGAACTTCTAAATTGTCTATTCCTTTATCCATGTTAGCTATAATTTTCTCGTTAATTTTTCTATTGCTTGTATTAATTCTAGCCCAATCCTCTTTTGTGTATTTCGAGGTTTTTATTAAGCTTTCATTATAAGCATCGGTATCACCATATTTTCGCTTAGTTTCCTCTGCATATCTATCTTTATGAGCTTGTATCTCGCTGATATCAAACCCTTCAAACATTTCATTCTTTTTCATATCTATTCCTCCTTCGATGTAATCTATAGTTTTATCTACAGATTTTATTATCTTATCTAGCCTCATCTTTTTTTCTATTAATAACTCCCTATGAGTTTTTAGTGCATGTTTTTTATCAAAGTCTGGATTATCTATAATTTCTTTTATTTCTAGCAGAGTAAAATCCAATTCCTTAAAGAACAAAACTTGCTGTAATCTTTCAAGGTCATTATCAGTGTAGAGTCTATATCCGGCCGGGGTTACAGAGTTTGGCTTTAAGATGCCTATCTGATCATAATGATGAAGTGTGCGCACACTTATACCAACCATATCAGCTACTTCTTTTATTTTATAAGACATAACATAACCTCCTCTGTTTTTTATTAATATTCCATACAAATCAATAATAAACTATCACGCTACGTCAGAGTCAATACATGTTTTAAAATAAAATAAAAATCTCTTTACTCATTTCAAAACAAAAATTGTCTTTCCTCTCAAGTAAATATAAATCAAAGAAAAAATATAAGCATAAAGGTAGATTTCTCTAACCTCATGCTTATATTAATTTCCAATTATCTTATTGAATACACTGCAATTCCTATTAATCCTGGCCCTACATGTACTCCTAATACGGGACTTATCTGTCCTCCTATTGTTACTTTACAATTAGTAATTATCTGTTCCAATTTATCTTTAATCTTTAATCTTTTCTAGTTCTAGTACATTACCGGTATACATAATTATAATCTCTGATTTTTTTCCAAGGTCTGCAAAGTCCTTTGCCAGCATAATAGCTTTCCTAACACACTTTATTGAACCACGTTCTTTTCCTGCAATGCAATATGCACCATCTTCACCACAGGTGATAATTGGTTTTATACCTAGTGCTGCCCCAATCAGAGAAGCTACATGGCCAATTCTGCCGCCTTTCCTTAAGTATTCTAAGGTTTCAAGACAGAAAAAAACTTTTGAATTACCATACTCTGATTTTAATAAACTTATAGTTTCCTCATAGCTTCTTTCTTCTTCCAAGTGATTAGCTACTGATATTGCATACATCCCACTTGCAATAGCTATATTTTTTGTATCGAATAGATATGTTTGTATACCTCTTAGTTTAAATTCTTCACTAACTAATCTAATAAAATTGAAGGTCCCACTTAAATTACTTGAAATACTAATTGATATGATTTTGGTGTAACCATCTTTAATTATATTTTCGAATACCTCTTGTGCATCACCGTATTTCGGTAATGAGGTTGTTGGAATTTCCAACTTCAGTTTTTTATATATTTCTTCAGGTGAAATATCAATTCTATCTCTATAGGATACCTCTTTATAATTTATTCTAAGAGGCACTACATAAATCGGATATTTTTCTAGGTACTCTTCCGGAACATCACAACAAGAATCAACTAAAATTGCAAACCCATAATGTTTATTTTGCACCTTAATTTTATTAACGTTACTATTCATAATTCCAGCATTCCTTTCACTTTTAGCAGAGAAACTTTCTACTATAATATTTTTTCTATTATAATGAATAAATTAAATATTTTCTACAATTAGAATTTAAAAAATCATTTTTAAAATCACACTCCATAACTTTTAAATAAAATTATTTTTAAGTGCCACATAAAAGTGCAGTTAAAGAACCAAATTTTTTTCCTTTAGTTACTTCGTAATAGCCAAGTTATTCATTCCCACAGAACTTATCAATTAAGTATTTCTTTTTTAAAGTTTTCATTATAGACATTACGCACTATACCTTTATCATTAATAATAAACTGGTTTGTTTACATAATTCAACAAATATTCAATATTATCCTTTAAAATACGCATAAACAAGTAACTTAATTATTCTTTCATTATATACAAATGTTACTATTTTTATAGACTAGTACAGATTTATACATCCACACAATTTTTAATTACATATCTTTTAACAACATTTAAATCTACCAATAAAAGAACATTTCTGTTTCCTAAAACTTACCTCACAAACTCTTAGAAATTAACAATCTCGGCCTTATTTATCATTCAATATTAAGTGTAGTCCAGCCTGCGAGCTTTAGATTCGAAAGAAGCAGTTCTTAAATTCTAAAGCTCTATCCATAATTATCACAGTTATTTCAATTTTTGAAAAACTAAATAATATATCTCTTATTGGCTTACTTGATGGTGGATTATCAATAATCCCTATATTTGTCATACTCCCGGTTACTAGCATAGTATAAATAAACAAATATTTTATAAGTATACACACTAACGAAATGGAGGTTAATATGGTATCTAATACAATATTTAATAAACAAAATATAAAAAATGCACTTTTTGTAATAGGTGGATCTTTAATATCTGCTATTGGCGTAAATATGTTTTTAATCAATGCAAAACTATTCGGTTCTGGTTTATCAGGAATAGCAATTTTAGTTCAGTATGCTTCTAATTTTCCAGCAGGATATACTGTACTATTAGGTAACATCCCCTTAATCTTGTTAAGTTACAACAAATTGAACAAAAGATTTACTATTTACAGTACACTTGGTACTCTTTCGTTAGCGATATTTTTAGTGCTTACACAGCACTTAACAAGTATTATATCAGTTAATGACACACTCTTACTTTGTGTTTATGGAGGAATATTAACTGGTGCGGGGCACGGTATAGCTTATGCAAATCATGGGTCAGAAGGTGGCATGGATATTGTAGCTATGCTTGTTAAAAAAAGCTATGATAGTTTTAATGTAGGTCAGCTTGGCTTTTTTGTAAACTGTGTAATAGTATTTATAGGAATGTTATTAAATGGAATAACACCTGCTTTGTATACATTAATGAGTATATATATAGCAGGTATTATTACAGACAAGATGATTCATGGATTATCAAGAAAAATGGTATTACTTATAATTACGGATAAAGAACAGGAGGTATGTAATTATATAGAACAATATAAATATCATGGTGTTGCTATCTTAGAGGGGAAGGCACTTAAGGGAAATAAAAGAAATTTAATATATTGTATAGTACATGTATCAAGATTACCGTCATTAAAATTTGGAGTCCAGAAAATAGACAACAACGTACTTATTTCTATACTAGATGCTTCAGCGGTTGATGGCAGAGGATTTAGCACAAGTATTCTATAAGTGTTAAATAATTGGATCTATGATGTTAATATAAATTCAAAACTGTACCCTTGTACTATTAACAAACTCACAGTAGTATTAAAGGGTGAACACAACTACACCAAATTTATAACTTCTGTAAATTTTTGCTAAATTTTATCCCCTATATATATTTATCTACTCAACATTATGAATATAATTCTTACACACAAATAAAATCTGTCTTTTCAATCATATATTATTATAGATTTGAAAAGAAGCGGGCCGAAAAGTAATACTGGTAAAGTAGGGATTGGGAATAAAGTTATATAAATAAAAAAAGAGTCGTGAAATTATTCACTTCACGACGTAATATTTTTATTGAAAAACAATAATATGATTAAGCCACAAAAAGCTATATTTTCTCCGGTAGGAGTTAAGCTATTTCAAATTTTAGGCTATGCCTCTTGAAAATATTGTAAATTAATATGAAAAT
>NZ_JAHLEC010000126.1 GCF_018861705.1 Clostridium psychrophilum
AACAATTATACCAGAAAGAGGGGGTCATTGTTTTTTTTCTTAAAAACAGCTACAATCCTTGCAATTGCAGGGTCTTAAATAAATAAAACAAAGATAGTGTTAACACTATCTAAAATTTATAGGAGGGAATATTATGATAAAAATCGCATTATTTTGTGCAGCAGGTATGTCAACAAGTTTATTAGTTACGAAAATGGAAATAGCAGCGAAAGAAAAAGGAATAGAAGTAGATATTGATGCATTTCCAGAAGCTCGTATGTCAAAACATTTGGAGGGAGTTGCAGTAGCATTACTTGGACCACAAGTAGGATATGCGTTACCAAGGGCAAAAAAAATATGTGATCCACTAGGAATTCCAGTTGCTGTAATAGCTTCTGTAGATTATGGTATGATGAATGGCGCAAAAGTATTAGAAAGTGCAATCAAATTAATTGATAAGTAATTTAAAGTACCCCCCTAGTTACAATTAACGGTGACATGAGCGTGGCACTATATAATAAGTAACATAAAGAGGCACTTTGATTAATTATACCTATTGTGCTAAATTAATTCAATTATATTTACAAGTACTATAAAAGCGAGGGATGTAATTATGAAATTTCCAAATGATTTTCTTTTTGGAGCTGCATCAGCTTCATATCAAGTAGAAGGTGCATGGAATGAAGATGGTAAAGGTATCTCCAATTGGGATGTATTTTCAAAGCTTCCAGGAAAGACCTTCGAGGGTACTAATGGAGACGTTTCAATAGATCATTATCATAGATATAAAGAGGACGTAAAATTAATGGCTGAAATTGGACTTGAATCATATAGATTCTCAATATCTTGGTCGAGGATAATTCCAGACGGAGATGGTGAGATTAATCAAAAAGGGTTAGATTTTTATAATAATCTCATTGATGAATGTTTAAAGTATGGAATTGTTCCTTTTGTTACTTTATATCATTGGGATTTACCACAGGTATTAGAGGAATGTGGTGGTTGGACATATAAAAGAACTATAGATGCCTTTGTCAAATATGCAAATGTGTGTTATAAAGCTTTTGGAGATAGGGTTAAGCATTGGATTACTTTTAATGAAACCATTGTCTTTTGTAGTTTGGGATATTTAGCAGGGGCGCATCCACCAGGAATTAAAAATGATTTAAAAAAATACTTTCAAGCAACACATAATGTGATCACTGCTCATGCAAAAGCAGTAGTAGCTTATAAAAAATTGAGACAGTTTGGTGAAATAGGAATAACTCATGTGTTTAGTCCGGCTTTTAGTGTAGATAACAATCCTGATAATGAGTTCGCAGCATACCATGCAAATCAATATGGAATAGCTTGGTATTATGATCCTGTATTAAAAGGTGAGTATCCACCATATGTTGTTAAATACCTAAATGAAAATAATTTAACTCCAGATTGGACACAAGAAGAACTTAATATTATAAAAACCGCTGCAGATGATAACGATTTTATTGGTTTAAATTATTATCAGCCTCAAAGGGTAATGAAGAATATTATATCTGAAACTTCAGAGGAGTCATCAAGAGAAAATTCTACAGGTGCTCCAGGTAATGTATCCTTTGATGGTGTATATAAAACCGTAAAAATGGATGATAAAAAGTATACAAAATGGGGTTGGGAAATTGCACCAGATGCATTTTTAGAAGGATTGAAAATGTTCAAAGCAAATTATGGGGATATAAAAATATATATTACAGAAAATGGGCTAGGAGATGAGGATGTAATAATCCAAGATGAAGTTGTAGATGTTCCTAGAATAAAATATATTGAAGAACATTTAATAGCTATCAAAAGGGCTATAGCAGAAGGTATAAATCTTAAGGGATATTATGCATGGTCTTCAACTGATTTGTTGAGTTGGTTAAATGGTTACAAGAAACAATATGGATTTATATATGTAGATCATAAAAATAATTTAAATAGGAAGATAAAATTGTCTGGCTATTGGTATAAAAAGATAATAGAAGATAGAGGAGAAAGTCTTTAATATGTGTAAGAACATATCGCTTTTTAAGCTTATTTAATTATTAACAATATAGGGGGAAACATATTATGGAAAAGGAAAAACTAATTGACAAAATAATACCTGTAGTAATGAAATTTGTTAATCTCAAAGGGGTTATTGCATTAAAGGATGGAGTCATGTATACATTGCCATTAACTTTGGTAGGTTCAATTTTCTTATTACTTGCACAAATACCTTATAAACCTTTTAATGATTGGGTAGCAAGTGTTTTAGGAAATAATTGGACTATGCCACTAATGCAAATTTACGGTGCTTCTTTTGCAATTATAGCAATTGCTGCCACCATGGGTATAGCATACGCTTATGCGAAAAATGAGGGTCACGAACCATTAACTGCTGCAATATTAGCATTGGTAGTATTTTTAGGTATTAATAATTCTACTGCGACTGGTATAATTAATAATAAAAGTGTTGTAGTAGAAAATGTAATTGATAAAACCTGGACAGGTGGTCAAGGTATGGTTACAGCTATAATAATTGGTCTAATAGTTGGGGCAGTATATTCTTGGTTCTTAACTAAGAAGTTTACAATTAAAATGCCAGAAGGAGTACCACAAGGTGTTGTTAATCAATTTGCAGCTTTAATACCAGCTGCAGTAATTATGCTTGGTACTATGCTTGTTTATATGTTCTTCAAGTACGGCTTAAATACAACATTTATTGAATGGATATATAAAGTATTACAAACTCCATTACAAGGTGCAACAGATTCTCTAGGAGGAGCTTTAGTTATTGCAATAGCTATCCCATTAATATGGTGGTTTGGGGTGCATGGTGCAGTAATCGTTACTGGTGTAATGTCAGGATTATTCACTGCAAATGAGCTAGCTAATCAAGCTATTATTAATAGTGGCAGAGCTTTAACTATTGCAAATGGTGCTCATATAGTAACTACTCAATTTATGAATACTTTAGTTATGACAGGCTCTGGATTAACCATAGGACTTGTACTTGCAATGATTGTAAAAGGAAAATCAGGGCAATCAAAAGCTTTAGGGAAATTGGCACTAGTACCATCTCTATTTAATATAAATGAACCCGTACTCTTTGGATTTCCAATAGTAATGAATCCATTTATGTTTATACCATTTGTATTAGCACCAGTGGGCGCAGCACTAGGAACTTATTTTTTAATAAAATTTGGTGTTTTAAATCCTTTTTCTGCTGTAGAAGTTCCATGGACAACTCCTCCAATAATATCAGGTTTTATTCTCCAAGGTTGGAAAGGTGCATTATGGCAATTAACAATAATAGTATGGTCATGTGCGTTATACTTCCCATTCTTTATGAAACAAGATGCTATTAACTATAAGTCGGAACAAGAATCAATAGCTGAAGGAACCAATGATACTTTAGATATGTAAATATAAGATTTAACGATATTTCAGAAGGAAAGTTTCCCACTTTTATAACCCTAACAAATATAAAACTTTAGTGGGAATATAAATCTCCTTCTGAAGTCGTTGCAGCTCCATAGAGGAGATGATTCATCTCTTTCAGAGATGTTACAGCGACCCAGGAGATGATTTAACTTTTGACCTGATATTTTCTTATAGAGCATTGTTACTCAATAAGGAATATTAGGTCAAAATTACAAAAATATTTATTTGAATAAAAACTAGATTCTATACATGCATATAAAATTAAGAAGGGAAAAGTATGGGTATAAAGATGTACAAATTATTAGTACAGGGATATGAAGAAGATTTTACTATATTGTATTACTTTTCAACTAATTATATTGATTACTTTGAATTTAGCTTTGTTGGAATTGAACAAGAAAAATATAATAAATTTCTTACTGATTTAGAAAAACATATTTCACCACAACCTATATATATTAATATGAAATTGCATAATCAACAAATTGATAGAGGGTTATATAGAAAAGAAGTATTTACTATTAAAAATGCTAATGACTTTATAAATAGATTGTATAAATAGAATAAAATAAGGAGATGTATTGATATGAAATTATTTAAATTGATTGTGAAGGGAAATACTAAAGATTATACAATAAATTATACTGCTTCATCTAATTTTCTTGATTACAATGACTGCGGATTTACTGGGAACCAACAAGAAAAATATGAGATGTTTTTAATGAATTTACAAAAGAACGGCGGACCACAACCTGTACATATTAACGTTAAAATGACTACTCAAATAGTAGACAGAGCATTTTCAAAAAATGATTTGTTAAAAACTACAGATGTTAATGACTTTATAAAGAAATTAAGTCGATAGAGAATTATTATGTATAAATTAGTATGTATTGATATAGATGGAACTTTATTAAACAGTAAGAATAGAGTTTCAGATTTTAACAAGAAGACTCTGAAAAAGGCTATACGCAGGCCTAGTAGTTGCTATGGGTAATGCACTTGAAATTGTTAAAAAAAAGGCAAACTATGTTACAACTAGTAATAATGAGGATGGAGTAGCAATAGTTATCAATAAATTTATATTAAACAAATAAATTTATATACTTAATAATAAATAAAAATGAAAGGTGGAAATTATATGTATCACAAAAAACTTAAACTTTTTCCAAAAGATTTTCTATGGGGAGCATCCACCTCAGCATATCAAGTAGAGGGTGGCTGGAATGAAGATGGGAAAGGACCATCAGTTATGGACATAGGCGAGCATCCCGCAAACACTTCAGATTTTAAAATAACTAGTGATCATTATCATCATTACAAAGAGGATGTTGCATTACTAGCTGAAATGGGATTTAAAGTTTATCGTTTTTCAATTGCATGGACTAGAATTTTCCCAAAAGGTGTCGGAGAAATTAATAAAAAGGGTATTGAATTTTATAATAACTTAATTAACGAATTGTTATCACATAATATAGAACCTATTATAACCATGTACCATTTCGATTTACCTCAAGCACTTCAATTAAAGGGTGGTTGGTCCAATAGAGAGACAATTGATGCTTTCGAAAACTATGGAAGGACATTATTTATAAACTATGGTGATAGGGTTAAATATTGGTTAACTATAAATGAACAAAACATGATGATTTTACACGGCTCAGCCCTTGGAATAGTTGATTCAGATGGAGAAAGCATACAGAAAAAGTTATATCAGCAAAATCATCACATGCTTCTTGCACAAGCAAAAGTCATGAAACTTTGTCATGTTATGTGCCCCAATGCAAAAATTGGACCAGCACCAAACATTACAAGCATTTATCCTGCTAGTTCAAAACCAGAGGATGTTTTAGCTGCTAACAACTGGTCATCAATTCGTAATTGGTTATACTTGGATATGGCAGTTTTTGGACGTTATAATACAGTTGCATGGAGTTTCATGGAGGAAAAAGGTTGTACACCTAAAATAGAACCTGGGGATATGGAAGTATTAAGTGGAGCTAAGCCAGATTTTATTGCCTTTAACTACTATTGTACAGCAACTGTAGCTGAAAGTGAAAACGCTCACTCTGATAGATTATCTACTGGTGATCAACAAATAGGGCTTGGTGAAACAGGAGTATATCTTGGAGCTGTAAATCCAAACCTTCCTAAAACAGAATTTGGATGGGAGATAGATCCAGTAGGATTCCGAATTACTTTACGTGAATTAAATGAAAGATATAATTTACCATTACTTGTAACTGAAAATGGGTTAGGTGCTTTTGATAAATTAGAACAAGGCAATGTTGTCAATGATGATTATCGTATAGATTTCTTACGTAATCATATTAAGCAAGCACAACTCGCAATTACTGATGGTGTTAAATTAATTGGGTACTGTCCGTGGTCAGCTATAGACCTTGTTAGTACACATCAAGGTTTTCAGAAACGTTATGGTTTTGTTTATGTAAATAGAGATGAGTTTGATTTGAGAGATTTAAGACGTATAAAAAAGAAAAGCTTCTTCTGGTATAAAAATGTTATTTTAACGAATGGAAACAATCTATAAAAATAAAATGTTTAATTAATTTCATATAGTTATAATTAAGTTTTAATAAGTAAAAATATATATTATTAGGAGGACCTAATATGAAAATGAAAGATGGATTTCTGTGGGGAGGAGCAACTGCTGCAAACCAATTTGAAGGTGGATGGAACAAAGGTGGTAAGGGACCAAGTAGTGCAGATATGATGACTGGAGGAACTCACACTAGCCCTAGACGTATTACACCTATTTTAGAGGAAGACACTTATTATCCAAGCCATGAGGCTATTGATTTCTATGGCCATTATAAAGAAGATATAAAGATGTTTGGAGAAATGGGCTTTAAGACTTTTAGGTTGTCTATTGCATGGTCAAGAATATTCCCTAAGGGGTATGAACTAGAACCAAATGAAGAAGGTCTAAAATTTTATGATAACGTATTTGATGAGTTAAGAAAAAACAATATTGAGCCGCTAGTTACTATTTCTCATTATGAAACGCCTTTTGGTTTAACTCAGAAGTACAATGGGTGGGCATCGAGAGAAGTTATTGAGTGTTATGTAAGATACTGTGATGTAATATTTAAAAGATATAAAAATAAAGTGAAATACTGGCTTACTTTTAACGAAATTAATATCTTAACTATACCATTCGGAGCTTTTCTAGGTGGTGGAATAATAGCAGATGATAAAGAAAATACAAATCAGTTAAGATTTCAAGCTTTACATCATCAATTCATAGCAAGTGCAAGAGCAGTTAAACTAGGACATAAAATCAACCCTAATTTCAAAATAGGATGTATGATTGCTTATATGTGCTCTTATCCCAATACATGTAATCCTGATGACATATTACTTGCACAAAAGAAAGATCAAATTAGTAACATGTTATGTGGCGATGTTCAGGTAAGAGGATGCTACCCATGCTTTGCAAAACGTTTTTTTGAGGAAAATGGAATTAGAATTGTAATGGAAGATGGAGATCAAAAAATATTAAAAGATGGTATTGTGGACTTTTATTCCTTTAGTTATTATATGTCTACAGTTGTAAGTGCTGATCAAAATCTAGAAATTGCAAAAGGAAACCTATTAAATGAGGTCAAAAATCCATATTTAGAAACTTCTGATTGGGGATGGCAAATTGATCCTAAGGGTCTAAGATGGTCATTGAATAATATTTATGATAGATATCAAATACCACTTATGGTAGTGGAAAATGGATTTGGTGCAGTGGACACTGTCAAGGAAGATGGATCAATAAATGATGATTATCGTATAAATTACTTAAAAAATCATATAATTCAAATGGAAGAGGCAGTTAAAGATGGTGTAAATCTTATGGGATATACTATGTGGGGATGTATTGATTTAGTAAGTGCAGGAACTGGTGAAATGAAAAAACGTTATGGATTTATATATGTAGATAAGGATAACGACGGAAAAGGAACTTTGAAACGCATAAAAAAAGATAGTTTTGAATGGTATAAAAATGTTATTGAAACTAATGGAGAAGTTGCATTAAATATTACTGACAAGAAATAAAGAGAAAATATATGAAGTGGGTTATATAAATTCATACTTTTTCATTAAAAATACTAATAATATTTATAGTAGCCAATTTATAGTTTTCCTATAAATTGGCTACTATTATTTTTGAAAAATATAGATTTGATATACTATTATATATTGTAAGCTCCTAACATGGAACTTCTGTGATTTATTCTCCTTGTTTATAAACAATTGTAGTTTTATCACTTATAAAATCATATGGGAAAACAGCTAGTCCACCATTTCTGTCTAAATCTAGACCATTATTAAAGTAAGATCTCCATACAAATTGTGAACAATAAAATTGTTTAGTTGTAGTTTTATTGAAAATATTAAAGTTAAAGTGTGTACCCAATTTAGTATGTCCATATTTAATAGCACCTTTAATGGTTTCTTGATTAGTCTTTGGACGTAGAACTAGAATTTTTTTATATCTGGTTTTCCAATCATTTGCACGGTTTTCAAGATTGTTTTGATAAACTTCAAGAACTTTTTGGGGATCTGAATCCACCAAAGCAGCATGAGTAGTAATTGAACCCATCATAATTGCATTTATATCGGTATTTTTACTATCAGTTATTGAAATTAATATGTCTCCAGGTTTTCCAATAGCTTTTCCTTTAGACTTATACAAGTCCATATCTTTTTCTACTTTTAAATCATCCCAATTCACTTCTATTTTTACTTGAAATCTTAAAGTATCTTCTATTTCTTTTCTAATTTCATAAGCTGTTTTTAAATTACCAGTGACATTGGCACTATTTACAGTATTGCCATAATTAACAGAATTGATTGTTAAAGGAGCAGCATCTACATTTATATAACTTATATTTGCAAATATTAACACAACACTAAGTAAAGATATAATTAATTTTTTTTTCATAATAAAATCCCCCTTGTATAATCTAATTTTAGTTAATTGCATAACCCTGTAGTCAAGCGCCTACAAGGGTTTACAATCATATATATACAGGAATTCCCCCAACTTTTGTCGAATTTATATTCATCACAACTAAATTCACAGAAAGGAGAAAATTCCATGCAATCGAATTTA
>NZ_JAHLEC010000127.1 GCF_018861705.1 Clostridium psychrophilum
ATTCCATAGTGATTATCCTCCTGTGTGTTTTAGTTTAGGCGATTAAAGCATAACACAGAATTAATCCACTATGGATTTCTTATTGGTTCAACTTCATTTTACAACAGGTCAGAATTATTAAAACTAAAGTCCAAAGATAAAGACTATTAGTAAATTTACTTACAGGCAGGTTAATATTGTTCATTCACATTTTAAACTCTTTAAGTTCCTTATTTTTAAGCAAAACTAATTATTGAAAAGGTTGTTAAATCTGAAATAAAAGGAGGAATTCTAATACATATAAATACAGTAAGAGGATAAATGTGTTATTGAATAGTAACGTTTATCTTTTTTTGTTTGGCAAAAGAATGCATCATTGAATTTACTGTAAGTTCAATAAACTGTAATTTAAACAAAGGCGAGCGATTTGATCATGATTTATTTGATTTTTATCTTTTATTTATATATATAGATAAGAAATTAAAAACAGTGGTTTTACAAACTAAATGGATATCTGTATTTCTATCAATTTTTTTGAGGTTTATTAAAGCATTTGTTCTAAATAAATTTATCACAATCAGGATGACCACACTGTAGTATAGAATTTCTTCTTGTAAATCTACATTTATATCATACAATTTATTACTATTTTTTTGTAATTTTTTATTAAAATTATTTTTATGTTTAATAAATTTTCATCTATAAAACATTTCTAAAAAATTATTTAATTTCTTTTATTTTGAAAGTAACTTGTGTAAATTCATGTTGTAAGTAATATTATTAAATGATTGTATTCAAACAAAAATCAAAGGTAATTTATATGTTAAAGAATCTGTGATTTATAAAGCAAATTTATATGTTCAGGGACTTAAAATAGCTACCTTGGGTATAATAACTTTAATACATATATTGAAGGGAGTTATAGCTATGACTAAACCTGATACTATTAAACAAAATAGGAAATCTAATAGGTTAATTAATGAAAAGTCTCCTTATTTACTTCAACATGCTTATAATCCAGTAGAGTGGTATCCATGGAGTGAAGAGGCTTTTACAAAAGCAAAAGAGGATGACAAATCTATATTCGTAAGTATCGGTTATTCTTGTTGTCATTGGTGTCATGTCATGGAGAAAGAATCTTTTGAAAATGAAGAAGTAGCAGAAATCTTGAATAGATATTTTGTAGCAATTAAGGTTGATCGGGAAGAGAGACCAGATATAGACAGTATTTATATGACGGTATGCCAAGCTTTAACTGGAGGTGGGGGATGGCCGTTAACTATTTTTATGACGCCAGATAAGAAACCATTTTATGCTGGTACTTATTATCCGAGAGAAAGTAAATATGGAATGTCAGGTATAATAGATATACTTAACTCTATTGCACAACAGTGGAATGAGAATAGAAAAAATATTGTTGCTTCTAGTGAAAACATAATACAGCATATAAAAAATGATGTTAAGAAGGTAAAACAAGCAAAGCTAGAAGAAAAATTAGGAGAAGATGAAATACATAATGCATTTAATAGTTTTAAAAGTGTATTTGATAAAGAGTATGGCGGATTTGGAAGGTCTCCCAAATTCCCAGCTCCTCATAATTTGCAATTTTTGTTGAGATATTGGAAACATTATAATGATCCTAAAGCATTAGAAATGGTTGAAAAAACTTTGGAGGCAATGCATGTGGGTGGAATTTTTGATCATATAGGTTTTGGATTCTCAAGGTATTCCACAGATCAAAAATGGCTAGTACCTCACTTTGAAAAAATGTTATATGATAATGCACTTTTAGCTCAAATATATATGGAGGCTTTTGAGGCTACAGGTAAAGTATTTTACAAGAACGTTGCTGAGAAAATATTTATCTATATAGAAAGGGATATGACATCAGAAGAGGGCGTTTTTTATTCAGCTGAGGATGCGGATAGTGAAGGAAAAGAGGGTAAATATTATTTATTAACAATGGAGGAGGCTTGTTTAGTTTTAGGTGAAAAGTCTTATAAGATCTACTGCGAATATTATAATATAACAGAGGATGGTAATTTTGAAGGCAGTAATATTCCAAATTTAATTGGTAAGAAAAGTAGCTTTAAGCAAAATGAAGCTTTAATACAAAAACTAGAAGAGATGAGACAAAAGCTATTTGAATATAGAGAAAAAAGAATACATCCATATAAGGATGATAAGATATTAACCTCTTGGAATGGACTTATGATTGCTTCGCTAGCTTATGGAGGAAGAATTTTCAATAATAGTGGTTATATTGAGAAGGCAGAAAAGGCTATGAATTTTATTTTAAGTAATATGATTAATGATAAAGGAAGATTAATGGCTAGATACAGAGATGGGGAAGTAGCACATTTAGGATATTTAGATGATTATGCTTTTATCATTCATGCATTAATTGAATTGTATGAAGCCACTTTTAGCGTGAAATATCTAGCGAAAGCTTTAGAGCTTAATAAAAATATGATTGATTTGTTTAAGGATGAAAATCACGGTGGGCTATTTTTATATGGAATTGATGGGGAACAGTTGATTGTAAGACCTAAGGATATATACGATGGTGCAATGCCGTCAGGTAATTCAGTGGCTACATTAAATATGTTAAGGCTTGCTAGGTTAAGTGCTAACAGTGAATTAGAAAATGAGGCGCATAGTCAATTTGAAGCTTTTGATTCAAAGGTTAAAACTATAGAAAGTGCTCATGCTTATTTTATGATGGCTCTACTATATAGTAAGGTGCCAGGAAAGAATATTATTATTGCAGTGGAAGAGCAGGTAAATGATACTAAAACCATGATTAAAGAAATAAATAGGAACTACCTTCCTTTTGCAACAGTAATTTTAAACACTGGCGATGAAAGGTTATCTTCTATTAATTCTGAGATTAAAGCAAATAAGCCTATAATGGGAAAAGCCACTGCTTATATTTGTGAGAATTTTTCTTGCAAAGAACCTATCACGGATATACAAAAATTCTTAGAGCTTATTAAGGTTTAGATGTTATCATTGCTTAAATTCTCAAACAACAATAAAAATTGACAATTATGGACTATTGGTGATAAAATATAGTGTATTATTGAGTAAATATATAATGACTAATTATAGATTCTTATAGGGTAAATCGCGAGTAGTGTTTAAAATAATGAGTGGACGTTATAGTCAACTATAGTGGCCTTGCGTAAGGTGTAACCCATCTCTTTATTTAGAGATGGGTTTTTGTTATATTACAACATACATTTGGCTTGAAATTAGAGACAACAATTTTTAATTGTTATCTAGCATTAAAAGCAATACAGTGGAGATAACAATTATTAATTGTCATCTACCAAGAGCTATACAGGAGGGAACTTTTTATGGATTATAAAAAAATAGTTGCACAAAGGATTAAACAATTGGTAGAAATAGACATAGAAACAATAGAGGGTTTAATTGAAATACCACCAAGACCTGAAATGGGAGAATTTGCGTTTCCGTGTTTTCAATTAGCAAAAACTATGAGAAAATCACCTAATATGATAGCAAAAGATTTAAAAGAAAAGATAGAAAAAGATGGTTTTGAAAAAATAGAGTGTTACGGACCTTACTTAAACTTCTTCCTAGATAAAGGAGTGTTTATTAAAAATACTATTGAAAAGATTCTACAAGATGGTGATTCTTATGGTTCATCTAAAATTGGGGATGGTAAAAATATAGTAGTAGAGTATTCTTCACCTAATATAGCAAAGCCATTTCATGTAGGACATCTATTCACTACAGTTATTGGTAATTCTTTATATAAAATTCTTTCTTTTGAAGGTTATAATTGCACAGGTATTAATCATCTTGGAGATTGGGGAACACAATTTGGCAAGCTCATTTATGCTTATAAAAATTGGGTAGATGAAGAGGCTTTAGCTAGCGAACCTATTAAAGAATTATTAAGAATTTATGTTAAATTTCATGCAGAGGCAGAAATTGATCCAACTCTTAATGACGAAGCGAAAATGTACTTTAAAAAATTAGAAGACGGTTGCGAGGAAGAAGTTAAACTTTGGACTAAATTTAGAGATTTAAGCTTAGTAGAGTTTAAGAAGCTATATAAAATATTAAATGTTAAATTTGATTCTTATGCTGGAGAGAGTTTTTATTGTGATAAAATGGATGCAATAATTAAGGATATAGATCAAAAGGGCCTATTAGTCGAGAGTAATGGAGCTAAGGTCGTAATGCTTGATGATTATAATATGCCACCTTGCATAATTAAAAAATCAGACGGTGCTACAATTTATGCAACTCGTGATTTAGCTGCAGCAAC
Source organism: Clostridium psychrophilum (assembly GCF_018861705.1). Taxonomy (GTDB): domain Bacteria; phylum Bacillota; class Clostridia; order Clostridiales; family Clostridiaceae; genus Clostridium_AD; species Clostridium_AD psychrophilum. Next base: position 4,280 of record NZ_JAHLEC010000127.1, read on the forward strand.
TTATAGAAAGAAGACATATGATTTCTATAAGAATATATATGTGGTTGGAAAAGATCAATCTCTTCATTTTAATCAAGTATTTACAACTTTAAAGCTTATGGGTAATAAATGGGCAGATGATTGTGTACATGTTGCTTTTGGAACGGTGAGATTTGCAGATAAAAAATTATCTACAAGAAAAGGTGATGTCATTTTCTTGGATGATTTATTAAATCAGGCAGTTGCTAAAACTCTTGAAATAATAAATGAAAAAAATCCTGAACTTAAAAATAAAGATGAGGTAGCTAAAAAAGTAGGAATAGGCGCTATTATATTTACTTATTTGAAGAATCATAGAGAAAGAGATATTATTTTTAATTGGGATGAAATGCTTAGTTTTGAAGGCGAAACTGGTCCATATGTTCAATATACTTATGCAAGAGCAAAAAGCATATTAAGAAAAGTTGAGGAAAATAGCAATAAAAACGATGTAAAACTTGATTATAACAAATTGAATTCTAGTGAAGAATTCGAACTTGTAAAACAACTTGAAGGTTTTAAAAAATCAATTATGTATGCTATTGAAAAATTAGAGCCTTCTATGGTTACAAGATACGTTATTGATGTAGCTAAGGCATTTAACAAATTTTATAATCAGTATAATATAGCTAATTTGGAAGATGAATCTAATAAAAAAGCTAAAATTAAAATGGTAAAAGCAACTTGTCAGGTAATTAAAAATGCATTGAACCTTATAGGGATAGAAGTTGTAGATAGAATGTAGTGAGCCCACGTCGAGACTTATAAGAATTTGCGTTATTGCGGTATTTGCAATAACGCTGTTTTTAAGGTATTATAATATTATAGAAAAATTAAAAACTTGTTTATGATTACTTAGCAAATATAAACACATTTGCTAGGCAAATAGAAACACATTTGCTAAGCAAATAAAATATATTTGTTGTAATGTATGCTTTTCTTTTTTTTATAGAATCGGGGGAACTATGTTCATAAAAGAGTATCAAAGTAAGATTGTTATACCTAGTGAAATTTTTATTAAATATAAGATGGATACTATTGCGTATTTAGATATTGAAGCTACTGGTTTTGATATGGAATATGATAAAATAGTATTGATATCTCTAGGGTATTACTTAAAAGAGGGTCAATTTAAAATTATTCAGTATTTTGCAGAGAAGCCTAGCGATGAGGAAAGTCTTTTGAAAGAACTTAAAAAGTCTATGTGTAAGTTTAAGACATGGTGTTCTTACAATGGAACGGCATTTGATGAACCTTTCATCATTAGAAAAATGCATAGATTTAATCTTGGATTTAGATTGCCTAGGGAACATATGGATTTGTTTAGAATTATAAGACCATTTTATAAAAGGATGGGAATCAAGAGCTGTAGCTTAAAAGGTGTAGAGCAGTTTACTGGCATTAAGAGAAAAGATGAAATAAACGGAGCTATGTGGGTAGAATTATATAATGAATACCTAGCAAAACATGATGAAAAGTCTAAAGAAATTCTAATGCTCCATAATTATGAGGATGTTGTAAATTTACCAAGAATTTTTAACGTGGTTAATACTATTGAAAATGATTTAGATCGCAAAAGGAAAGAAAAACAAGCTAAAAAACGAATGATTCTTTTAAAGCGTAGTAGAAATTCAAATGAGTCACTAAAAATAGCAAACAACCAACAGCGGTTATAAAAAACTTTAGCTGTTTTTTAAAATAAACATAGACTAAAGATATTATAAAAACAGTGGTATAATACATATAATGTATTATACCACTGTTTTTTATTATTTGATTTTACTGTCTTTTTTATCAGATGGTTTTGTTTCACAACTATGGTTACAGCCTTTACAGCCATTTCCACAACCACAGTCACCCTTTGCTTGTTTTTTTATATTAGAATAGAAGATATATACAGCTGCAATAACAATAACACCAACAATAATAAATTCCACTGGCTCATCACCTCTTTATATTTTATATTAAACATTTTTTATTATCCTATTATAAAACTACCTATATTAAATATTATGAAAGATACTACCCAAGCTAATGTAAATTGATAAGTTACAGAAAAAATTGCCATTTTTGTTCCATACTCTTTTTTCATAATTGCTATCACTGATACACAAGGAGTATATAATAACACGAATACTAAGAAAGTATAAGCTGATAGCGGAGTAAAATAGCTAGCTAAAGCATGTGTCAAATTACCACCATATATAACGCCCATGGTACCCACAACAACTTCTTTAGCCATAAGTCCAGTTAATAGTGCTATTGAATTTTGCCAGGAAGCAAATCCAAGTGGAACAAATATTGGGTTTATAAATTTCCCAATAGCAGCTAGAAAGCTAAGATTTATGTTAACCATGCCTGTTGAGTTGAAATTTGATAAAAACCATACTATTACGGAAACTGAGAAAATTATAGTTCCGGCTTTCTTTAAGAAACCTTTGCCTTTTTCCCAAGTATGTATTAATAAGCTTTTTATTTCTGGTAATTTATATTCTGGTAATTCTATAATAAAGGGTTCTTCACTCTTTTTAAACAAAGTATGTTTAAATAAAAGACCAATTGTAAATGCTAAACCAATACCCATTAAGTACAATGAAAATACCATAAGGGTTTCTCTACCTGGGAAAAATACTGATACAAACAATGCATAAACTGGAAGTCTCGCATTACATGACATAAGTGGTATTAAAAGTGCAGTTAACTTTCTGTCTTTTTCACTCTCTAGTGTTCTAGCGGACATTATTGCTGGAACAGAACAACCGAAACCAACTATCATGGGAATAAAAGCTTTACCTGATAAACCCATTTTTCTCATTAGTTTATCCATTATAAATGCAGCTCTTGCCATGTATCCACTGTCTTCTAAAAATGAAATGCCTAAGAATAATGCCAATATAACTGGTAAAAAAACTATTACAGAACCAACTCCACCGATGATACCGTCAATTAGTAGAGATGAAAACCAAGGACTGTTATTAGATAGTAAATGAGTTAAAAATGGAACAATACCATCATTAAGCAAACTATCAAGTATGTCTGCTAAGGGCTGTCCTACCCAGTTAAAAGTAAACATAAAAATTATAAACAAGCATACGAAAAATAAAGGATAAGCAAGAATTCTATTAAGCACAATTTTATCTATTTTTTGTGTAACGGAAACTTTATCATCATTCTTTTTATTAGTGCAAGATTTCAGTAAAGTTTCAATGTACGAATAAGTTTCTCCCTCATTTTTGAATTTTAGACTATTAGATGTTGTAGTAGCATAATCTTCTTTAAGTAGGCAGTCTTTAAGTTCAAGAATTCCTTTACCTTTTGAAGCTACTATTGGCATTATTTTTACACCAAGTTTTTTCTCAAGCAAGGCATAATTAATATCTAAACCCTTAGCAATTGCTACGTCAATCATATTTAACACTAAAATTATTGGCTTGTTAAATTGTTTTAGTTGAGTTGTAAGGTATAAATTTCTATCAAGAATCGATGTATCAACGATATTTATAATTACATCTACGTTACCATCTTCTAGAAATTTTTTTGAAACTTTTTCTTCGTTTGAATAAGTGTCCATGGCATATATGCCAGGCAAGTCAACAATTTTAATTTTGTTATCTATAAAACCTTCCTTTTTTTCAACTGTTACTCCAGCCCAATTACCTACATATTGGTTAGAACCCGTAAGTGCATTAAATAGAGTTGTTTTACCAACGTTAGGATTACCTAGTAAAGCAGCAGTGATCATTCAAACCCTCCTTATGATGTATTGATAATGTATCGTCATAATACTTATGCTTTTCTTATACAAATGTTTTTAGCGTCATTTTTTCTAATTGCTAAATTAAAACCACGCAAATTTATAACAATAGGATCTCCAAGAGGTGCGGTTGCTATTAATTTGACTTCAGTACCTTCGATGAAACCTAATGCCAATAATCTCTTAGCAAACTTGTCATCACCACCTATTGATTGAATTAATCCTTTATCGCCTGTTTTTAAATCATAAATGCTTATAATAATCACTCCTTAATGAAAACTCTTCTCAATACAATATTAACATGGATGCTGATTAGTGTCAACATAAAGAAATTAGATAATATATTTAATATGATCGAATTGTGATAATGTCCTATTATACCGAATTTGATTATGTCCCAAAAAGAATATAGTATAATAAAACCTCATGACTAAGAAATGAGGTGGACAAAATCAGAA
>NZ_JAHLEC010000128.1 GCF_018861705.1 Clostridium psychrophilum
TATTGTTCTATGCCCAGAATGTGATGCAAATATGATAATCAAAGGACGATGAGATTATCATATTTGCTTGGCATAAGGGTTTTTACTCGACCGTAGGGAGATTTTGTTCTTAATGTCATAACGAAAATAATACATTACAGCAATAAAAATTAAAATTATAACTATCCTAGCTGTTATATAAAAATTGTTTTTATTATTAATATGTTTCATTCTTTCACCTCAACATGAAATCATTTATATGCAAATATTTTCTATTATATTGTATACCCTTCCAGTTTCTAAAGAAAAGTTTTATTAAAAAATTACTTGTCCTATAAACCTTACATAGTAAAAGTTCGTTTTATATGCTAAACATGATAATATGACCTTTTGACAATTCATATAAAAAATTCATTAGCACTCCAGGGCTAATGAATTTTTTTATTCTTTTTTCTTAATTGGTAAGGCATACAATAGGTGTCTTTTTATTGTGCGCCCGTGAATATAGGTTCAGGTAGTCTAAACATAGTTACTTCTATTGTAAACATTGTTTTATTTGAGTAACTGGAATGTCTAGTGTTGGAGCTACTGTAGCAATATAACTTTATCTGAATAACATATAATAGCAGTTTATAAAGATGAAACTGCGAGGAGGCCAAATTTTGCATAAAGATGAAATTAATTATAAAGAGTGTCAGAATTATTCTTATTGGCACAATTCTGATAATAGTAAAACTAATTACTATTATAGTAGTGACAATAATTCAGATAAGTGTAAGGAACATCATTGTAACAGGTGTGATAAACATCACTGTAATGTATGTCCTACTGGAAATACCGGAGTATAACATAGGAGGAGGCTTCAAAAATGCTAAGTTTTATTGGATGTTATAAGTTTAATAGTTGTTTTTTGATGTAATTATTGTTAGTGAGGCAAGTGTTACGTTGGACTTTTTTTAGTAAATTCCTCTGTAAGTGGGGTGGAGCCAACTAAATCGACAAAACCCACGTTAAGAAATATAGTTCCACAAACCTTCGTTTTCGGTACTTAAATAAAAGTCATAGAAATAGTCACTTTGTAGATGATTTTTAGTTCTAAAATTATTACCAAAAACAAAGTATCAAAACAATTCTAATATAACCTTTATGGTACTTGTTTTTGGATATTAAGGGCTTAGCGTAGGTAAAAAACATGATTTATATCCACTTTATGTCTTAGAGTGGATTTTGTCGGAAATGTTGGCGCTACCCCTATTAGTCTATAAACATCTTTGTAGTCATTTACTAAAAAAATATATCAGAATCATGTTTCTTAATCAGAGCGGTTTCTATACCATTAACTGTACATAAGATTAATTCCGCACAATAGCTATCGCCTATAGTAGTAACATCATTTAAAATAATATTTTGAAAAAATTGGATATCTCTCATTTTTTTATTATTTTCAGAATGATCAGTTGAATGCTTTTATTTATATATACTTAAGGGTAATGATAAATAATATCTATAAAAAAGAGGAAATAAAGTATATATATGGAATATTTATATTATGAAATTAATCAACGAGGGAGGTATTTATAGTATTAAGAAAAGTAACATAACACCAACCCTTTTCCAATTATTTCTTTGAAATGTGTATAATCATAATTGGATTTTTAAGGAGGAGATTATATGAATAATAAATTAATTAAGAGAGATACTTTATTAGCCTTTGGGGTTCTAATAATATTCGTATTGGCGATTTTCATGTTAATACATATTAAAATTTATATGCATTTTATCATCTAACATACAAAAAGCATACAACATAACTAATTTTTTGATATTGTGTGTTTTTCATTTTATGAGTTTTAGATAGAAAAGTTAACGCGGCATCGTTCAATAGTTTGTTTCAGACATAGAGCAATTTTCGTAGCTATCATCATTTAAGTATATACTTATGGTGATAGCTTTTGTCGGCTCAACATCTGAAAGCAACCCTATTCATTTTACGGCATAACTATTTGAAACTAAAATGTATAATATTGCATATAAAAATATACTGTAATTAATAGTACTAATTTAAATAAATAGGAGGTAATTTAAGTCAAGAATAAAAAGATTTTGAATGTATTTCTTCTTTGTTTAGGAGGAGGATTTGGTGTATTAGGAAATAAATATGGTATATTATATTCAGCCCTTTCGTCAGTATCATTTATCTTATGTGGAATGTTTTTCCTCAATAAAAAAAATGCTTATACTTCTTTAAAATAAATACTAGGAATGTTTAATATAACAAAAAAACATCAATATAAATTATGAATTTTTTTGTCGTGAAGATGTTATTTCACGGCATTTTACTTGTTTTATTAAACTTTTTATTTTTGACTTTATGTTTAAATCTTTTTCGTTTTCATCACTAATTATTATATAATCACTGAGTCTTTTACTACAATTAGTTTTATCTCGTGTCATTTTCACTAAATTCCTAATATTAGCATGAACTTACTTCTTAACGTAATCTTGGCGTAGTGATCGCAAAGCGTAAATTTACAACGCTAAGCTAGTTATTTACATTTAAACATTATTATTTTAATATTTCTACTTAAAACTATTTTCAGTTTTTCAGTGGTCTCTTGTTGCCTATTTTAGTTGGTGAACAATTTATGAAAGAAATTTCTTTTTTTTTGAAGAAAACGAGATAAATTATTTCAAGGATCCCAACTGTATTTACTATTAAAAGCGTAATATACCATATTAGTTGTTTGTTACGAGCTGAGTGCCAGAGAGCTATGCCCTTCCAGACAACTGACCAAGCAATTAATAAATAAAGTATTGGACTATTTGGATTTAAGACATGCATTATATTATTCATTCTTATCACTCCCAGTAGATATATTTTTATAGATCAAGTTAATTCATAATATCTAACAATTTGAATTACCAAATATGTATACCATTAAATTTATTAGATTTAAACTCTCTGAAGTATTTTTAATTTACTATTTTACTTATTTCTTCTATTGATTTATATAAAGTTGGCTTTGAAATATTAAACATACTACATATATCTTTGACTGTTGTTTTTTTTTGTTGATATAGTTCATAGACAGCTTTCTTTTTAGTAATATCTAGTTTTGGTTTTCTTCCTCCAACTTTACCCCTTGTTCTTGCAGATGCTAAACCCTCCTTTGTCCTTTCACTTATAAGGTCCCTTTCAAATTGGCTAATTCCTGCCATAAAAGTAAACATTAATTTTCCCTGAGATGTAGTAGTATCTAACCAACTTTCTTTTAAACTCTTAATATTAGTACCTTTCTTTTCAATTAATTCCACCAGGTTAAATAAATCCTTTGTACTTCTGCTTAATCTTGTAAGATCTGATATTAATATAACATCACCTTTTCTTAATTTACCTAATAACTTATTTAATCCAGGTCTATCTGCCTTAGTTCCTGTAATCTTCTCCTGAATTATTTCTTCAGCTCCTGCTAATTTTAAAACATCAAGTTGCCTATCCAAACTTTGTTCTATTGTACTTACTCTTGCATATCCAAATACCATTTACATTACCCCTTTTACTTATACTTATAGTAAACTAAATGGTCATACTTGTAAATAGGTTTACTTTGATTTATTTACTAAGTTTATTTACCTTGTAAATGGCTTATATTTGTTATTATCAAAAAGAAGAAAGTAGTAAAATAAACGGCCGTTTATTTTACTATATTGTTTATACTATGTACGCTATAGTTATGTCAGATTATAAAATATTTAAGGGGCAATAAATATGAAAAGAAATTGGGAATTAGAAGATTTAGTTGAGCAGTTTACAATTATGCCTAATGATATGTCACTTATCAGAAATAATTCGGGCGAAACTAGACTTGGTTTTCCTATAGTATTAAAATTCTTTCAGTATGAAGCAACGTTCTCCAATTTTAAAAATGAAATACCTAAACAAGTAGTAGAGTATATTGCAAAGTGAGTCCAAGTAACAGGAAATTCTTTTGAAAACTATGATATGAACAGCAGAACTTATTATAACCATAAATCTCAGATTAGAGAGTATTTTAATTTTATGAACCTACAACTGAAGATGCTACTCTTGTAACAGAATGGTTATCAAAGTATATTTTCTACATGTCTAAATAATTAGTTATGTAATAACATTCCTGTTTTTATTATAATTGGTAATGAAAGAAGGGATAGTATGACACAAAGGGAAGAAATAGAGCGAAAAATAGAAAAAGTCAAATTTTTAATTTATGCTCTATTAGACGCGAATGAGGCATTAGCTGACCCCAAATTAGTAGTACTTAGCCAAAAGCTAGATGAGCTACTGAATCAATATAATAAATTATTAGACTAAAGTTAATAACTTATTGTATAAAATTAACAAAGGAGCCTAAAGGCTCCTTTTAATGTTCAAAATTAACTTGTATTCATAAGTATTAATATAACTAAGTTGACCTGTTACTGGTGTGAATTTTTAAATTGTAAATATATACTTATTATAAAGGAATATGTAAAGTTATGTAGAATATATATTTTAGAGCTTATTTGGGTAAGCTTAATCATTAGATCTATAAAAAGGGAGGAATTAAAGTGAAAAAAATAATTTGTGCAAGCATGACCATAATAGGATGCTTAGCATTGTTCTTTGGAAATGTAGCTATTATGCCAGCATCACTTATTAATTCACATGAACCTAAATGTCGTGACGAATTTTTAAAGTAAAAGTATTGACTCTTTTGTAAAAAAATTATATGTCTAATTGACAGAAGTAATACAAAGGAGTCAATAATTTATTGAGAGGAAGATAAAAATGATTATAGAAATAATACTGGATGCTTTAGAATCATTAATATTATTAGGAATTTTTAGTTCATTAACAAACCAAAAGAATTATATTATTGAAAATAAAATCAAAATGTTGTTGTTTTGTATAATATATGTTGTTATAACTTATCTAAGTACACATTATGTTACTAATAATGTGTATCATACATTGATTGTAATAGTTACTTCTATATTGTTATTAACCTTCATTACAAGAATAAATCTTTATTCCTCTACTATTATATTTTCTTTGTTTTTTGCAATAATCTTTACTACGGAAACTTTAATTCAATTTATTGAAATGTTTGTATTTAAGGTGGAATTAAATCAAATTCTTACTGTTTTTAAGTATAGACTTATTTTTATAGTTGGATGCAAAGCGCTACAGATACTTGTTACAATGATTCTCATAAAATATAATATATTTTCTAATAAAATCAAACTATTTAATAGAGAAAAATCTCTTCTTTCTGTATTTTTAATAGAAATAGGAATTTTTGATTTATTTATATACATTCTGATATTCAATGTTTTAAATATTGAGAATAACAAAACATATGATATATTAATATTTAGTTTATTTTTTACATTCTCAATAATAGCATTTATGTACTTAAAAGAAAATGAAAAAGTAATAAATATAAACAGTAAATATAAAGTTCAAGAATACCAAATCTCTAATATGGAAGAAATAATTAGTATTATTAGACAAGAAAAACATGATTATGCTAATCATATAAATGTTATACAAGCATTATGTTGTTTGAACAAGCCAAATACCGTTGAGCGAATAAACGAATACGTATCAAAACTTTCAGACATAATTCACTTATCATTTAGTTACTTAGATACTGGAAATGATTATATAGATGGTTTATTATCAATAAAAAACAACTATGCAAAGCAAAATAGAATAGATTTCAAAGTACTAATTGATGAATCTTTTAGTTTACTAAAAATTAAGGAGGATGAATTAATAAGTATAATTAGTAATATTATAGATAATTCATTTGAGGCATTAAGGGTAAAATCATTGGATGAAAAAAAAGAAATGTCTATTACTACATTTTTAGATAATAAACATTTCTGTATTCAAATAGCAGACAATGGAGATGGTATTCCTGACGAAATAATAAACAAAATCTTTGAAAAGGGGTATTCCACAAAAACTAAGAAAAATAGTGATCATGGGTATGGATTATATATTACTAGACAATTAGTCGAGCATAATAATGGAAACATTTCTGTAGAAAGGATGTCAGAAGAAACCAAATTTTTAGTTAAATTTCAAATATAAAAGGATAAATCAATGAATAAAATAATTAGGTATTTAGTAAAAACAATATCAGAAACAAATTCACGATTTACAGATCTAGAACTTAAAAAAATGGAATATGGATTGGTTTGTTTATTTGATGAAATTACTAAGATTATCCCATATTATATTATATTCTATTTATTTTCACTTCAAAAATACTATGTAGTTATTTTTATATTTTTTTGTCCAATAAGATTATTTTCAGGTGGTTACCATGCAAAAACATATTGGGGATGTTTTTTTATTAGTTTTATAACTTTCTGTGTAATTATTATTTTTGGAAAATATATGACAATAAATATCATTACATCAATACCATTATTGATTAGTTCTGTTTTACTTATATACTTTTTTTCGCCTGTTGATAATATAAATAAAAGAATAAAAAGCAAAGAAAGAAGAAAGAAACTCAAATACCTTTCTGTAGTCACAACTTCTTTATTGAGCGTAATGTCTTATATTATACCGAATAAATTCTTTACAACAGCAGTCCTAGCTATTTTTATAGCTGTAATGATGATGATGATGGGCTACATAAATAAAAATAACAATTAAAATCTTATGCTCATTATAGTTTATTTCATTGAATTAATTTTATTAAATCAAATGCTCTTTACTATTGTATTAAAAGCTCATACATGATTTTTAACCTCTTTTTGTTATTCTAATAGTTAGCGTTCTCCTATTAGAAAGATGATTAAATTTTTTTATAGACAATCATTTTTTATATCGTCAAAATGCACGTGTATGTTGCCTTAAAGTAGGGACATTTAATTTACCACTTGACTATAATCGTCCCTCTTATGAATGCATAAACACAAAAAATATACAGATTTATAAATATTAGTATATATCACTGAGATGTAAAGGAGATTGCAAATATGCAGGAGTCGAAAATAAACGTAATAATTGCTGATGACAATAAGGAATTTTCTAATATTCTTAATGAGTATCTATCAGGTCAAAAAGATATTATTGTCACTGGAATTGCAAATAATGGATTAGAAGCATTAAAGTTGATTGAAGAAAAAAAGCCTAATTTAGTAGTACTCGATATGATTATGCCTATTCTCGATGGTTTGGGGGTTTTAGAGAGGTTAAATACAATGAATTTAAACCCAATGCCTCGTATAATAATTTTATCAGCAGTTGGTCATAGGAGAATAACCCAAAAAGCCATATCACTAGGAGCAGATTATTATGTTTTAAAACCTTTTGACATGGAAGTATTGGTTAAAAGAATAAGAGATATATCAGATAACACTATATGTAGCGATGATTTTAAAAAAACATCTACTTATCCTGATAATACTGAGATTAAAATCAATAAAGAGCAACCAGTTGACATGATCGCTCAGATAACATATATTATGCATGAAATTGGAGTGCCTCCTAATATAAAAGGCTATATGTATTTAAGAGAATCAATAAACATGTTAGTGAATGATATCGATCTTTTATCATCAGTTACAAAAAAAATATATCCATTGATAGGTGAAAAATTTAATACTACTGCTAGTAGAGTGGAAAGAGCAATGAGGCATGCAATAGATGTTACATGGAGTAGAGGTCAAGTAGAAACTATTAATAAAATTTTTGGGTATTCTATTAGTAATGAAAAAGGAAAACCAACTAATTCAGAATTTATAGCAACGGTAGCTGACAAGTTAATATTACAAAATAGGATTAGCTAATTAGTTACTGTGATTTTGGATCAAAAGATGCTTAAGTTAAGAATATTAGGTCTAAAAGTTGAGTTCATTTTTAAAAAAGCTAATAATGTAGATTCAATATAAAAAATCTTTTAGCCTTAACCGATCAAAGGCATTCAATATTAATTTTTATTATTTGCCCTGTCCTCTTCTTGAAGAAATTTATACTATAATAAAAGCTCATGTATACTAATGTCAGGGGTTGGCTTCTTTGATACTATAGTTATAGTTATTTTTCGCTTATAAGAAGTTAAAAACTATTTAAATTAGAACTAATGACATAATTACAAATATATAGTAATAATAATATTATATTAGCTTATTTATAAGGAGCTAGTTTTTAAACGCAAAGGTAATCTGGATTCCACATCCTGCCTTTGCGTTTCTTATTTATGGGTAAAGTTCGTATTATATCAAATAGTTTATTTATTATTCAGTGAGATAATACTCCTTTTTTACTTTATTATATTAAAATATCCATCGATTACTATGAATACTTCTTATAATAATGTAAAGGATAATAGCAAATGAAAATTAATATTATTTAAAGAGGGGGTAATTTATATGACAAGAAATAGAGTATTGTATCCACAGGCTAAGGCTGGATTAGATAAATTTAAGATGGAAGCTGCTAAAGAAGTAGGGGTAAATCTTAAAGAAGGTTA
>NZ_JAHLEC010000129.1 GCF_018861705.1 Clostridium psychrophilum
TGCCACATGAAGTTGACTTTTGTTCTTGCCATAATAATAACCTCCTTGCATTGAGATTATTATCTCATAAATTTAAAAACATGGGAATGTGGGTAATATTTGACGCTTACAAATGGATATATATAAGCAGTAAATACTTGTAATTTAAAATTTATTACATTATACCAAGTTTTCATACACATTAGTAATATTTATTTAATTAAACACATATTTACCTTTAATATTAGAATTTGTCTAAATATATTTTATACTAGGACGACTTTAAGGGAAGGCCTTTTAATTAGACTTCCCCTCATTATTATAGATTGCTTTAAAACAACTCTTTATATAGTACTATTCCAATATTTCCAATAAATTTTCTTTTGTTTTTAAGTAGTTTAATGGATTAATATATTCTTTCTCTATAACCTCTATCGTAATAGGACAACTGTAATTATACTTAAAATATAATTTCATTATATCATTCAGCACTACCAAGTCGTCCCCTTCAATAAATCCTATTCCATGGTTATCTTTACCGTACCCATTATCACCTATATTGGCTAAATGAATTAATTTTACATTTTGTTTGTTCCAGTCAAAATATTGTTCAAGTGTTACGTCTATTTTGCAATATTGTAATAATTTTATAGTAGTTAAAGCATGACAAGTATCTAAAACTGTGCCTATTCGATCTTTAAATCCATATTTATTTATAAAATAACTAACATACAAACAACTATCGTTTAAAAAACCCCCTCTACCATAAAATCCTGTGCGATTGGTTACTATAGGTGTTACATTTTCAATAGCGATTGAAATATTAGAATATTTGTTTAACGCATATAACAATGTATCATCAATAAGCTTTATTTTATTAGGATTTTTTATATCTTCTTTAAAACTCATTGAACAATGAACAATGACAAGTATATTCTTCTTCAATTTAGTCCCTAACATATTTGATAGTTCACATGTTTTATAAAAAACATTTTTTATTCTTTTTTCATAAAATCTATCAATTTCTACGGCCTCGCCCTCTACTAATGGCGTATGTATTACACTTATATTTAGTCCTGAGTTAATTATTGTGTCAAGATATTCATCAAGTGATATTTCTTCACCATAAAATCCTTCAAATAGTTGAACTTCAATATTGTTTTCATCTAATGCTTTTCTTGCCGAAAATTCTTTATCCTTCAAGGCACTTTTCATTAATATTTTCATGTTATTTATCATACTCCTTATATCTACTATACGTTCTACTGTTTAATTAAATTTTTTCTCAAATTTATATTATAGAATGACCACAATAAAAATTCAAGCAGTCATCTACAATTATTACTCCATATCCAATTCATCAATATCAATTTGATTTAAAATCTCTTTTAACTGTTTTAATTCGGTTTTATTCAATGTAATACCTTTTCTCATCTTTATATGTTCTTCATCCCAGTCTCTCATGTCAATCTTAGCGTTCTTATTATTCCAACTTATTATGTTTACTTCCTTTTTCCATCCTTTAGAACCCTCCGATAATATTCCCAGTTTTTTTAATATATCATATTTTATTTCAGCCATTTATATCTCTCCTATCCTTAGCTTTATTTATATTGTAAATAACCATACATTCTATATAGAAATTAATACCACTTGTCTTTTAAAATATATTATAATTTTAAAAATACTACAAAGATTATTTTAAAATCAATCATATATTTTTTAATAAATGAGATTAAATTTCTATTACAATTATATCATTAATCAAACATAACTTTCTGTATACCTTTATGCTTAATTATCCTTGGATTAACTAATTTTATAAGTACCTGCCCTCATATCCACTGCAACTAAACTCTTTAGTATGCCTACTTGTGGATCTACCAACTTTCCCCCTTCTCATTATTATACCGTTTATTTCAAATAAGCTCCATATTTACATATAATTATATATTTTTAATGTCTTATCCTACCTTTTACTCGTTTTTTTGATAAATATAAAAAAATGCTCTGGATTGCTCCACAGCACGAATCATACTTTTTCATTTTCATTGCTCACTCTAAATGATGCTTGAATTAATTAGTAAAGAGTAATATAGGTGTACTCATAAATATAGTAACTATTCTTAACATAATCATAATGTATTATTTTAGCCCGCTAGTCCTTTTCAAGGTTAAAAAACTAAATGATGTTGTTTTAGCATCATCAATAAATCCAGTTTCTTCTTCTTTAATATTCCACTTTGAATAATCTAAAATAGGAAAGAATACCTCAGCATCGTATTCCTTATGTACTTGTGTTAAGTGTATCTTATTACAATAAGGTAACAATAGCTTGTATATTTCTCCTCCGCCTATAACAAAATATTCTTTACTATCATCTAAATAATCAAGTAGTGCTTCCTTAGAATTTATTATAGTTACTCTTTCATCATTTACTACAAACCCTTTGTTTTGTGTAATGACAACATGGTGCCTACCAGGGAGAATACCAGGAAGAGATTCAAATGTTTTTCTTCCCATTATAATAGTATTTCCAGTAGTTATTTGCTTAAACCTTTTTAAATCTTTTGAAAAATGCCAAAGTAAATTATTGTTTTTACCAATAGCAAAATTATCTCCAATTGCAACAATACATGTAAGCATTATACAGCCACACTCCCCATATCTATTTTTCCAAGGTGCTTATAATCTATAAGTTTAACATCTTCTGGTGTAAAATCATAGAAGTTTTTAATTTCTGGGTTAATCCAAAGTTTGGGAGCGTCTAAAGCTTTTGGTTTTCTTGAAATCTGTAGCTTTAAACCTTGAATATGATTTTCATATATATGAGCATTATTAATAACATGAGTAAATAAGCCTGCTTTTAGTCCTGTAACTCGCGCGATTAAATGAACTAATACTGCATATTGACTGGTGTTAAATGGAACTCCAAGTGCCATATCACCGCTTCGTTGTATTAACATACAATTAAGTCTCCCATCAGTTACATCCCAAAGAGTTAAAAAACAACATGGTTGAAGCGCCATTTCTGGAAGGTCTTCTATATTCCAAAGATTCATCATCATTCTTCTATCTTGAGGATTGTTTTTTAAAGCCTCAATAAGAGTATCAATTTGATGATATTTTGCTATTTGATAACCATATGCCTTACCAATTGTTCCATCGTCGTATGCCCATTCATCCCAAATATGCACATTTTGTTCTTGAAGTTTTTTAACATCATTAGATTGGTCTTTGAATATCCAAAACAACTCTTTTACTGCTGTTTTAAACGCAACATTTTTAGTTGTTAGTATTGGGAATTCTTCTTCTAAATCAAATTGCATAATTTGGTGAGGGAGCTTATAAGTTGCAACTCCAGTACGATTTTGAGCATAATATCCTCTTTTTAGAATTTTCTCAGCTATTTTTAAGTATTGTCTATCCATTTCATTTTATTTTTCCCAAATCTACTATTATTTACTCTTTTAAAAAGTTTTGCCCACTTTTCAAATGCACAATTAAATAATTTTTTTGGATAATAAATGAACATTTCATTTAACTACGTAAATATTGTTTTCATCTTCTGCATAGTAATTAAATGATTTTTCCCATATAATATTCGGAGACATATTTTCCATTAACTATAAGTGGGTTTTCTTTTAAACCTTCTCTTTTGAACCCCATTTTTTCATATAATTTTATTGCAGCTACGTTATTTTCCATCAAAGTTAATTCTAATCTTGTAAGATTATTTTCTAATACCCATTTCTCCAACTCTTAAAATAGTTTTACTCCAATTTTTTTGCCCCTATAATCTTTTAATATACCAATAACTATATATGCCCTATGACTTATTCTTTTAGCAAACCCCCGTTCAGATGATAAAAATCCAATTATGTTTCCTTTGTCTTCTACTACTAATCTTAACGATTTTGAACCACTTATATTATTAATATTAGAATTCATTTCTTCTATAGTAGTTTTTGTTTCTCCTGGTTCCCACATCATATTGTTTGTTTCATTGTCCAATTACTTTAACATATTTAAAAATTTTTTCGAATCCTTAACTTCAACTTTTCTTATAATCATACCCTTATCACCACCTCATTCATCTCTATCTTAGTCAACGCTATTTGTATAATTCTTTATAGCATATCCATACTTTGATATCGCTCGCTCCACAATGAGGTGAAAATACCATCTCCGTATGCTTTTCTTTCATAGTACATGTTTTACCTCAAATATTTTGTATCTTTAATTCCTTAATTCATCAAATAACTACTAATTCTTAATAATCCAGTATTATTTATAAATTGCATTACATATTGGGAAGTTGCCATAGGGTCTTTAATTTTAATGCAAAAATCCGGTGATGCACCGTCATCCATATCCGGGTCTATCATAGACAGCAATTTTATGAATTAACATAAGTTATTATTTGATCTATATTCTTCTTTCTTGTAAAATCTACTGGCTTGTCATACATGGATAACATACCTCTTGCCTCAGGTGTTAATTCTTTTTTCATCTTAATCGTCCATTTTAGTAATGTCATAAGTGCTTTATCAAAAGGGTTTATTTTACTATAATCAAAGCCACCCCTTAAATAAAAGAACTGTAACTGTTTCTGTTCTTCGGGAGTAAAATTTTTATCTCTTACTTCACTTATTACCTCTTCACTCGATGGGGATGCTCCCGTTGCGAAAACAACGACTTTTTTACCTTTAAGTTTGTCGAGATTTTGTGTTATATATTTTACTCCAATTATGCCAACCGCATACAAACTTCCGCCGTAAATCACGATGTCATATGCTTTAACTACATCTATATCAGCCTTTGAAGCATCAAAAATATCCGCTGATAACGCCTCAGAAATCCATTCTGCATATTTTTTTGTAAAACCTGTTTTTGACTTATATATCACTACCGTCCTCATGTTTTCCACCTCTCATAATAAAAACTTTCTTTGTATTATCCTACAATTATTTTAATATTATAAAGTCAAAATTAATTAACTATTTATAAGTAATATTTTATCATAAAAATACATGCTAACCCCTTCAGCTCTTTACATTGTTCTAGTCATTTATCTATAATTTTTATTTTCTCTCCATCCTCTCTTCTTTCCACTATTTCATTGTTATGACACAGTATATGCATGATCTAACTTAAATATAATTATTCATTATGCTAATAATTAACAAATGAAATTATTTATTTCCTTATTAACATCATCATTGTTATCCGCATTAGAAAATATGACACATCTTTGATTATATGCAAAGGATAGCCCTCTTTTTTTGACCATTCTTCACAATAGTGTTTCACTTTTCCTGTTTTATCATATTCACCATATAGATTATTCTTCTTTTATACTATTTGAAAAAAGTTGTTGCATTAGATTAATGTATTTTTTTGGATAGATTAGACTAATTTCACCATGCCCACTTTTCTTAATTATCTTTAAAAAACTACCATTAATAGTTTCGTGTAGTAAAAATGCAGATTTTTTCATTACCGATAATTCTTTCTCACCAACTAATATTAATGTTTTTGCTTTTGTATTACACAAAGTTTTCGGCATTGGATAATTTCCATTACTTATAGCAATATTTATTAATGATTTCTTTGTCATCCTTGAACTTTCTTCATAATAAATCTCAAATAAATTATCTGGTACATTCAATGATTTAGCCTGTAACTTCGCAGACCATCTTTTTTTAGTTAACCCATAAGAAATATTAAACATTGGTACAGTTAATGCACTTGTCATCTTTATAGGGTAAACCAAAGCACTTTCTATAACAGCATTATCTGTAATATCACATTCTTTAGATAATATTTCAACAGTTATTTGGGCCCCAATAGATAGACCACAGATTGCGAAAACTTTTCCATTACAATTATCTTTTATATATTTAATAACCTGCTCACCTGATTTTTTTATACTTACAAAAGTGGTATCACAAGCTTCCCCGTGACCATCAATAATAGGCGTTACAATACAATACTTTTTCTGTAATTCTTCAATTTGTGGTTTCCATGACCACCATGATAATCCACCACCGTGAAGAAAAATAATAACAGGCATACTCTTATTCCCAAATTGTTTAAATATCATCTGCTTTTCCCCCATCCATAAATCATATAAACAATCCTTACCTCATCTTTGTATGCTATTGTTAAACAGTAAATGAACATTACGTCTTCACTCCAACAACAAGACTTGATTTTTTCGTTACTTTAATAAATATGACATAGGTGTAAATCTAATACCATTAACGGTAAGCTCGTAATCAAAACGGGTAAGCTGCTATACAGAATCCATAAGCATTAACAGCGGAATATTCAAATGAAAATGTTGCTATTGCCCTTTCTTCATTAGTCTAAGCTATTGGTGATACATAATAATAGATGTTATCTCTTTGCAAAATAGTTAGCAGATCAGAAATAATCTCCTTAAATAAATCTTTCATATGACACTGCATATTGGCTAAATCCATTTCGTTCATATAATTTTTTAGCATTATTATTCCAAGCATAGGCATGTAATTTGATTCTATTAATAGTTTGTGTTTTCATCCACTTTATTGTTTCATCTAATAATTTTTGCCCTATCCCAAGCCCTCTTGATGTTTCATCTAGAAATAATTCATCAAGTAACCCTTTTCTACCCCTTCCATTATCAGAAACTTCAATTTCTTCCAATATCCTTCCTAAAACATACCCTACTGGGTTACCATCTAATTCTGCTATAAAAAATGAAGTATTTTCATCCCTATTATTAAACTTTTCTTCGGTATGTGTTTGTATTGATTGAATAACAAAATCAAAATCATCATATTTACATTCTTTATTATGGCTGTTTCGGTTAAACATGCTTAGTTTAACTGCATAATCAAGAATGACACTTTTATCACTGTCTACTGCATGTCTTATAGTTGCTTCCACAGAATTACCCCCAATTCGGTTTTTCTTATTAATACGTTCTATAATCACAAGTGTGAACTAAATTACTTTCATATATGCTCATAATTCAATCCAATATCGCTGAATTAATCTCCCATCATTACAAACTTCATTTTCTAATATTCCGCCACAAGATTTTATGGTCTTTACAGAAGCAATATTATTAGCGTCACATGTAATTAAAACTTTTTTCATTTCCAATTTGCTACATTCATCCAATGCAATTTTCAGCATTTCCTTAGCATACCCTTTCCTACGTTCAATCTTTCTTACACTATATCCAATGTGCCCCCCGTAACTATATAAATATTCATTCAACGTATGCCTAATATTTATCATGCCAAGTAATTTATTATCTTTTTCGCTTATTGCTAAGAGTACACTTGCAACTACTTCAGTATGTTTTGTACTTTCGTTTTCGTTATCCAATATAAATTTCATCCATTCTTCATAAACATCATATTTGTGCAAATATGATGTGCCCGCCATATCCTCACCACTCTCCACAAATTCGCTTTTATATTCTAAAATTTGTTGTTTATATTCAATAGTCGGTCTTAATAATTTCATAACGTCCCCCCATATTGTTTATAAGAATCCGAGTTTACTATTTAATAATGAAATGCAATACTTTACAATTAGTCACACAATATAAGAATATTATTTGTTAAGGTCGCTACAACTTATGCTTATTTTACTCTTTGAGCAATTGGATGCGTTTCTTTAAACTGAACCAAATCCCATAAGTTTCCGTATAAATCTTTAAATACTGCAATGTAAAAAACACAATGTCGTGAAAACTCAATTCCACGGCATTTGTTTTGTTTTCTTATGTGGTTTTTATGCGCAACTTAGTTACTTTTTTCTTCAAAATAAAACCTCTCACCAGTTATTTTATTGTAGTAAACCCTTAATCTTCTTCCATCACTTGGGTCAATACTTATTTCTTCGGTTTTTTCGAATCCTTCTGGAATATCTGAACCATGGTTTTTTCTATATCTTTTATCCCAAAATACATAGGTTATTACAGCAAAAATAACTATGCTTATTTCAAATATGAAATAAAAGTTAAGTGCTATTCTCATATCTTTATTCCTTTTCGATTATTATGGCAGTACCATAAGCCAACACTTCACTCATATTCTGGCCAATCTCGCTAGAGTCAAATCGCATCATTACCACCGCATTCGCCCCCATTTCAGTTGCATTTTTAACTAGTCTATCAATCGCTTGTTTACGTGCATCTTCAAGCATTGCTGTATACTCATGAATTTCTCCACCCACTAGACTTCTTAACCCCGCCATTATGTTTCCACCTAATCCACGACTTCTTACAATTAATCCAAAAGCCTGACCTTTTACTTCTATTACCCTGTACCCTGTAATATTTTCAGTTGTAACAACTATCATTTAATAATCCCCCCTTGTATAATCTAATAGTACTCTCGGAAACTCTCAAGCCATTGCTAATTCTAGGTTCATTTTTATGCATATATCAACTTCACCCCAGAATTTCTTCGAGCTTTCTATATTGAGGATAGCATAGG
>NZ_JAHLEC010000130.1 GCF_018861705.1 Clostridium psychrophilum
TATGCTATCCTCAATATAGAAAGCTCGAAGAAATTCTGGGGTGAAGTTGATATATGCATAAAAATGAACCTAGAATTAGCAATGGCTTGAGAGTTTCCGAGAGTACTAGATATATACTAGTGAGGTGACAAGTAGTAATCAAAGTATAAGAGTGGAATTTTCAGATGCTTATTCTTAATTTTACATAGTGCACGATATTCTACTTTATTCAAACTTTTCCCTCTTTCTGAAATTTGTTTTAAGACTAAGAGTAGCAAAACAAATTGTGTTTACAATTTGTTCACGACCAACGGGGGTGTTTCATAGCCATCAAGCTAACAGTTTATTTATCACATTTTTATGATATACTTTCATGTAAATTTAATATGAAAGGTGGCTGTGAAAATGAAGATAATTGACAGAAATATGACTGACTTAATTAAAGATATGTTCGAAAAAGGATTCCTTCGGAGAATTGCTAGAGAAACAAAATTTGTACAAAGAGATGCTAGTCTTACTGCGGAAGGTTTTATATCTTTATGTATCTTCTACGAAAAATCTATATGTGAAGCATCATTATCTAAATTATCTACTATTTTAACAATAGATGAAAATATACATTTATCTCCACAAGCTTTATCCGAAAAGTTTAATGAGTATGCTGTTGAATTTCTGAAAACCATATTAAAAGAAACGATTATAAGACAAAATAAAGTGTTATCAAATGATAGTAGTAACCTAAAGAGGATGTTTAATAGGATAAATGTTGTAGATGCTACCTCTTTTAAAATATCCAATAATCTTAAAAGTTCTTATAAAGGTACAGGAGGACATTCTGCAAATGCTGCTGTAAAGATACAACTACAGTATGATGTCCTCTCTGGTCAAATTCTTGCTTGTGATATTGGTAAAGGGGCCTCTAGCGATTCTGCTTATGTTAAAGAGGTACAAAAGAATATACAAACAAACGATTTAATTTTAAAAGATCTAGGTTATTTTAATATGGGTGATTTAAATTATATAGATAAAAAGAAAGCCTATTACATCTCAAAAATTAAAAAATACACTATCGTATATATTAATGATGAAAAACAATATTCACAAGTAGATATACTGGAATATGTTAAAACCCTTTCAGAAGGTCAAACACTTGATATTCCAGATGCATACATAGGTGCAAATAAGAAATTAAAGACTAGGTTAATTATAACCAAATTATCTGAAGAAAATAAGATGAAGAGAAAAATCAAAAATAAATTAGCATCTCAAAGATATAAAAGAGGAATGGATGCTGAAAGATCTGATTTATGGGATAGTATAAATGTATATGTAACAAACATCAATGAAAAAATGATGCAAGCTGATGAAATTCATGATCTGTACAGCCTAAGATGGCAGATTGAAATTATGTTTAAGGTATGGAAGTCTCTATTTAAAATAAATAGAGTTAAAAAAGTATCTTTACATCGTTTTGAATGTTTTTTATATGGAAAGTTAATTTCTATAGTTTTGGATTCTATAATAGTATTTAAATCAAAGGACTTTGCCTATTTAAATGAGAAAAAATACATCAGTATATATAAATCTTTTGCAATAGTTAGAGAAAATTCTTGCAAAATACGAGATTCATTATTAAAAAATATTACATCTTATTGGTCTTTAGTAAACAATATTATAATTTTAATTCTTAAGCAAGGTGTTAAATCTAAAAAGAAACACAAAAAAAAAGCCGATGAAATACTTGAACTAACAATATTATCACCAGTTTCATTGGTATAAATTCAAATTTAAAACTGTTAAATAAACAGTTTTATGTCTTAATTTTACACGAATTGTGTAAGGTTTATTCATGTTGCGTAGATTATATTATTTGATTACATAAATTTCAAATACTGTGTTTTATTAAGAAAAATAATTTCCAGTAATAAAAAATGATATTTACCGTGATTTTCGCTCTAAAATTATAGCACAAATTAAGCCCCTTATGTTGGTCGCTATGGCTTAGCTTGATGGCTATGGGGGGTTATAATGAGCGAATCGAATTTGCTAATTATTATCACATTTTTCATTTATAACGTAAAAAATCTCTTACCTACAAAGGCAAGAGATTTTATACATATTTTAGACTACAACAAACATCTACGTACATTATTCATTTTTGCTGCTTAATGTTTATAAAGTAAAACCTGTACGTATACACTTCCAGATTTTACAACGGGGTCGCACCAGCCAACCAATAAATGTAAATACCTATTAGCAACATTATGTAAGGCGACAGACCCTTGGGTAAATATGTATAATTTAATTATATTCTAATATTATTTTTCTATAAATTTAGTGTAAAATAATAAAACTCCGAGGTGTTAATCCCAGAGTATATCGACCAATATTAATTTCATAAATCACTTTTACATAATATAAAAATTTAACATATCCACTAAATAAATTTGTTGGTTTTTAAAAATCCTAATTCATACACTCAAACCTCCATTTTTGTTGATAACTCATTAAATATTTCATCAAATTGTTTTAAACCACTCTTCATATATTTTTTAATTAACGCTTTTATCTGATACCAACCAGCATCCCATGTATTTATCTGATATTTAAGATTAGCTATATTAAATTCTCCTATATACTTGAAACTCTTCACCAATACTTCTCGAGCTTTTTCCAAAACTTTTCTACCTTCTATAGATAAGGTTCTTTTATTTAAATCCATATATATAAACCTCTCACCTTGAAATAATTTTGTATCCTGAAATATATCATCATTATAGTTTTGATTTGCTAAATCCCTTATTTCATCATTTCCAATTAGCAAATTCGCTTCACTCATAAAAAAAACCAGGGGACGTAAACAAATTGTAACCACAATTTGTTTTGCTAATCCTCCAAAAATAAATATACTCTTTATTTATCGGTTTTTCTATAATAATCTTGCTATTACTATTTTCTCATAATACATGTACAAATTTATATATTACATATTACTTTGAAGTCTTAATACTATCAAGGTTGCTACATTCATTTTTATATCTTGCTCCCCTCTTAAGATGTGTACTGTAGAAAAACACATTACTATTTTTTAGTTCATCTTTCTCATGAAAAATAAAAATAACCTTATCCTAACAGCAAAAGAACATCACTGTCTACTATATTAAAACTATTCCATAAGTCATACTTACTTATACTCCATATACAAACTAAACAAATATTCTATTCTATCTCTTTCTGTCAAAAACCTTTTCTTTCGATAACAAATTTCAACAGTTAAATCAAGTTTCTTATGTGCATTTCTCAACTTACTTGGCATTAGTGTATCATTATATAAATCAGCTAAACTTTGAGATGCAAATTCTTTTCTTATTTCCATAACATGAAAAACTGCTTCCTCAACCCTACCAATATTATTCTTTGATATATTTCTTGGCCATGGAAAATTATTATACACAAGTTTATTCGAATATCTAAAATCACTTTTAATTCTTCCACAAACCTGTCTAACCCATGCCATATGCATAGATGAATTTAATACACCAAAATGGAATAAAGTTGCACCTGCAATATAACAGCATGAATCACTTACTATTTCATTTTCAGATCTTAAATCCATAGGAATATATTCTCTATGCTCAGATGAGTGTCTTGGTATTAAAATATAGTTTATATCAGGCTGCCTATCTTCACCAAACAGATAAGGATATTTAGCTAACTTTATTGTAGCTTTTCTCTTGCTACTAAGCCTATAACTTTTTATCTTTTCTACTCTTTTAAGAACTTCTGGTAAATTTTTTATATCTGAAGGCTTAGCCGCCTTAAGCCATAGACACCAGCGCTTTTTTTTAGCAACTTCGCCTTCGCCTCACAAAGACCCCCGGCAGAGTGAGCGAAAACTATTTCTATGAAATATTTTAACAAAGAGCTTGCATGGAATGTTCATATTTCTGTTAGATTTAAGATTTAAACCAAATTTCAGCTGTTTTTGTAGTGAAACTATTAATGTCCATTGAAAAATGAATTGCAAATTTCAAAACTTGCACGTATTTTTAGTTTTCGCTCAGCCTGCCGGGGTTTTTCATACAGTATTGTCATGGCGCCTATGACAAGAGGTTTTTCACCTAATGGTGTACCTGGAGTAAATGTGGCAAGATATTATAAGCGACGTGCGGAAAATCAAGTAGGATTAATTATTACAGAAGGTACATTAATTAATCATCCAGCTGCAGAGCAAGGCCTAGGAAAACCTAATTTTTATGGTGAAGCAGCACTAAACGGATGGTCTAAAGTTGTGGACTCTGTTCATGATGCTGGTGGGAAAATCATTCCTCAGTTATGGCATGTAGGTATGGCACGCCAAATCAATGGAGAAAATTCCAATCCAGAAGTTTTGCCAATTGGACCGTCGGGGATTGATGCAGTTTCAGGCGAAAAAGTAACCGAGGCAATGTCGCTTCTTGAAATCGAGCAAATTATCCAAGCATTTGCAGACGCCGCAAGTGATGCGAAACGTCTAGGTTTTGATGGGCTTGAAATTCATGGTGCCCATGGATACCTAATAGACCAGTTCTTTTGGAAAAAAACAAATAAACGCAAAGACAAGTATGGTGGAAATATGATGGCACGTTCTCAGTTTGCAATTGAAATAGTGCAAGCTTGTCGTGAGGCTGTAGGCCCAGATTTTCCAATTGTGTTTCGCTATTCCCAATGGAAATCGGGGAATTATAATGCAAAACTTGCGGAGACGCCAGATCAGCTTGCTGCTTTTTTAGCACCATTAGTTGAAGCAGGAGTTGATATCTTTCATTGTTCCACTCGTCGTTATTGGGAACCAGAATTTGCAGGGTCATCGCTCAACTTGGCAGGATGGACAAAGAAAATAACTGGAAAACCAGCTATTACAGTTGGTTCAGTTGGTCTTGATAGCACTTTCACTGAATTTTTTACGGATGGGAAAGGTGGCCAAATTACAAGTCTTGCACCCCTCATAGAAAGGTTAAAGCATCAAGAGTTTGATTTAGTCGCAGTGGGAAGAGCTCTATTGGCAGATCCAGCATGGGTCACAAAAACGGTTAAAAATAGAACAAATTAACTAATTCCGTTTGAACTAGGTGTAGAAAAAACATTGTCTTAACAATCAGTATAATCGCAGTATATATGCCCAATAATTGTATCAACTGAAATATTATATAAAAAAAGCCAAACAGGTTAACTTTCTTATGTGCTATATGCATTTAGCTCTGATTTTAAAAACATTTTATGCAGTAATTTAAAATAGCCATTCTCTTAAAAAGAATGGCTATTAACTATCACGTACTTCATTCATACGTTATGTTATATGGTATGCAATATAGATTAATAAAATTATATATTATTTTCTACATATTCTTGTATAGCATTACCTATGTCACCTAAAAAGCCTCAGAACTTAAAATTAAAGTTCTGAGGCTTTTTTATTTTTTATTTTGTAAATGTACTAACATCAATGTTACCTGCATCTAGTTTTACTTCGCCGCAGGTTTTAGTTTTTGCAATACCACTTATAAAATCTTCAGTTTCTATTGTGCGGGGACAGGTAATAATGTATCTGTCACCGGTGGAGCAACTGGTTTTATTGGTAACTTATATTTATTAGTTGTAGTGTCATTACCTTTTTTAAGCCCATATCCATAATTAAATAAATTTGATGCTTTTAATGGATCAAGTTTATTTACTATATCCTTACCATACCAAGGCCATGTAATTGGTAACTTTCCAGTAAAGTTATATTTTCCAAATAAAACTTGTGCAACTCCCTGACCTTCTGTTCCAGGAAGCCATGCCTCAACAATTCCATCTAAATTATCTATTTGATTAGCTATAGTAATAGGTCTTCCTGTTACTAAAACTGCAACAATCGGAGTATTCGGATGATCACGTTTAACATTATTAATAGTTGCAATATCATTTTCATCTAAAGTTAATGCATCTGCTGCTTTATCTCCATTTGTTTCAGCATAAGGAGTTTCACCAATAACTACAACTGCAGCATCATACTTTCCTGTAGATACACCATTCATGTTATAACCTATTTTAACATGTTTACCAACTGTATTTTTAATACCCTGTAGAATAGTTGTACCAGGTGTTACATTACCAGTTTGACCTTGCCATGAAATTGTCCACCCTCCACATTGTGTTCCAATATCATTAGCACTTTTTCCTGCTACAAGAATATTCTTCTTGTTTTTTAATTTTCCTACAATATCTTTATCATTCTTAAGTAAAACTAAGGATTCTCTTACTGCTTGACTTGCAATATTTCTATGTGCTTGTGAACCAACAGTAGTTAATAAATTCTTTTGAGCATATGAATGTTCAAATAAACCCATTTCAATTTTAATTTTTAAAATTCTTGATACAGCATCATTAATTCTTGTTTCAGTTACACCACTTCCTGGTTTAACTTTTTCATCGGCTATTAAAGTTTTTAAAGTAGGAATAAAAGTTTTCCAAGTATAAGGCACCATAGCCATATCCATACCTGCATTAATAGAAGTTTTTATTTTTTCTTTGTCATTTGCTCCTGCAACTTGTGCTATGCCTTCCCAATCTGAAACCACAAAACCAGTGAACCCTAGTCCACCTTTACTAACATCACCTTTTAAGATTTTGGTGATTACATCTGCATTACCATGGCATTTTACACCATTAATGCTATTATAAGAAACCATAATGGTTCCTACTCCAGCAGCAATGGCTGCTTTATAAGGTGGAAGTAATTCATTTTTTAATATAGTATTATCTAATAATTTACCATTTTTATTAACTTTTACAGTTCCATCTGCATTAAAAGAATCAGGTATTAAAGAATTACCTTGGTTAATTCCGTCTGTAGTTAACCCTTCTCCTAAAAAGTGTTTTGCAGTTGCAAGAACTGTATCTGATTGTTTAAGAGTTTTTTTTGGATTATTTCCCTGTAACCCCTTAATAGAGGCTGTTCCTAAAGTAGAAACTAATTGAGAATTTTCACCAAAAGTTTCATATGTCCTTCCCCATCTTTCATTATGTGGTACTCCAACAACTGTAGAAAATGCCCAGTTTACACCTGTAGCTCTTACTTCCTGAGCAGTTGCATGTCCAATTTTTTCTACTAGCCTTGCATCTTTTGTAGCACCCAACCCTATATTGTGTGGGAATATTGTTGATCCAATTACATTATTATGTCCATGTACTGCATCTGCTCCATATAATATTGGTATTCCAAGCCTTGATTTAGCTGCGGCCTTTTGATAACTATCAGTCATATTCGCCCAACTCTCAGCTGTGTTGGGTGTGGGAGCTGATCCACCTCCGCTTAAAATAGAACCTAAAGAAAAGTTTGTAACGTCTGTAGGTGTGGCTGTTAACCTCTCTGCTTGTACCATTTGTCCGATTTTTTCATCTAAAGTCATTTTTGATAGTAAATCTTTTACTTTGATATCAGTTGTTTGATTTTTATCCATATATGTAGGAGTGCTATCTGCTAAAACTGTACAAAAGTTCGCACTACTAAATATCATAGAAAAAGTCAAAATACTACATAACCATTTTTTTAACATGTATTTTCCCCCCTTAATTTAATTTTAGTGAATTCGAAAACCATTAGGTCTCCATATATCTCAATTCCGAAGGGATGATTTAATTCTTCCCCCCCCAAAATTTTGAACAAAACTTTAAATGTTCTTATATTTATTAAAAACACTTGACATAGTTAGTAAAATTTGAAAGCTTTACAATATGTAATTAATTTACAATTATATTATGAGATGTTTTTTATGTTAGATACCAATTACAGCTTAAATAACAAGAAATGAGAAATTCAAATGAACCTATGGTATAACTTGGTTTTTCATTAACATTTGTTACATTCGCAATTAGTTTTCTAATTCACTAATTTGTTTGCTATGCAAACCTTTTCAATGTTATAAAAACTTCACATTAATCGTATCACTGTAAAAGCCTTAATAATAATATGTATTTTGTGAAAAAAGTCTAAATTTTCAGTAACACTTTTTTATGATTATATCATTAGAATGATTCATATAAATTTTACCATATTATTTATATGTTGTCAACAAATGTACTATTTACGTATTATCATAAAAAAATCATTTATACCAATATTGGTATAAATAAAGCAGAAATATGTAACATATAATATATCATCTAATCAATTAGTTGATATGATCATTCCACTTTTAACCATTATTATTACTTTGCCAGTTACAGGCAATTCAGTTTTTAAAAGTAAGCGTCAAATATTACCCACATTCCCATGTTTTTAAATTTATGAGATAATAATCTCAATGCAAGGAGGTTATTATTATGGCAAGAACAAAAGTCAACTTCATGTGGCA
>NZ_JAHLEC010000131.1 GCF_018861705.1 Clostridium psychrophilum
TTAGAAATGAATAAAAATAAACATTAACATTAATAAAGATAAGTAAGAAATCATTCGTATTATTTAAAGAAGGTTTCTTATCAAACTTATAATTAGATTATACAAGGAGGAAAAGTTAATGAAGACTAAGCAACAAAAAAACTCAAATAAGTTAAGCGGATATGTTATTTTAGTATCATGTGCAGCAGCTTTAGGCGGTTTGCTTTTTGGATATGATACAGCAGTAATATCAGGAGCAATTGGCTTCTTAACTATTAAATTTTCGCTTACTAGCTCTATGGTAGGCTGGGTAACTTCATGTATTCTAATTGGCTGTGCTGTAGGTGTAGCAATTGCTGGCACAGTCAGTGATAAATTTGGTCGTAAAAAGGCGCTATTGAGTTCTGCTATTATTTTTGCAGTATCTTCACTTGGAGCGGCTTTAGCAACTAGTGTTTCAATTCTAGTTTTTTGGCGTTTTTTAGCGGGGATTGGTGTAGGCATAACCTCACTACTTTCACCATTGTATATCGCTGAAATAGCGCCAGCACATATACGTGGGCGTTTAGTATCTTTAAATCAACTTGCTATTACAATTGGTATTTTCGTAGTTTATTTTGTTAATGCATGGATTGCCAGTACTTCAACTCAAACTTGGAATGTTAATACTGGTTGGCGTTATATGATGGGAATCGGTGTGTTGCCTTCAGTTCTATTTTTACTTTTCTTAATTCCTGCAAAGGAAAGTCCACGTTGGTTAGCAGGAAAGGGACGATCGGATGAGGCAAGAAATGTTTTAATAAAAATGGATGGTAGTAATCAATTAGTTGATAACGAATTAGCAGTTATTAAGGCATCATTACAATGCGAAACTAATAAGTTAAGCGATTTATTTAAAAAGCGTTTACGACCTGCACTAATTATTGGTGTATTGCTCTGTATCTTTCAACAATTTTCAGGTAGTAATGCAATTATGTATTACGCACCAGAAATTTTTAAAAATGCTGGTTTTGGTCAATCATCAGCCTATATTGCTACCGTCGTTATCGGTGCTACTAATATGGTGCTTACTATTGTGTCAATGGGCATGGTTGATCGAATTGGACGTAAGAAGTTATTAGGATTTGGTGCACTTAGTATGTCAATTTGTTTATTGCTGGTTAGCATTAGTTTTTATGCTCATTTTTCTGGATTAGTTGTTTTTATTTTTATTTTGTTATCTATCGCAGCATATGCAGTTTCTCTAGCACCAGTAACATGGGTTGTGATTTCGGAAATTTTCCCTACACAGCTTCGTGGGCGTGCGATGTCAATCTGTACCGTATTACTTTGGTTATCAGACTTTTTATTAACGGAAACATTTCCAATCTTAACCCAAGGAATTGGCGTTGCAACGACTTTCTTGCTCTACACTATTATAACAGCGATTGCAGCAATATTTGTTTGGCGTGTAGTCCCAGAAACTAAAAATAAATCTCTAGAAGAAATAGAGAGTTTTTGGGGAAAAAGATTAAAGAAACATGAAAAGAATTTCAGCAATTAACAATGAAATAGAAAAAACAAAGTGTAAAACTCATATTAGTTTTACACTTTGCTTATTTAAAATGACTTAGGAATTCAATAAAACTGTTACTTAAGCAACCCTTCCTTCTTAAGGTACTCTTTTGCAACTTCTAGGGCTGATTCACCTTTTACATTAACTTTATAATTCATATTACTCATTTGCGTATCTGTAATCTTGCCCGCTAATTTATTCAATGGCGTGCTAAGCTCCGGATACTTCTGGAGTGTTTTCTTAAGCATAAGTGGTGCACCTTGATATGGTGGAAAAAATTGTTTATCATCTTTTAATACTTTCATATTATATTGTGAAAGTTCACTATCTGTAGAATAAGCATCCACCAAGTTAATATCACCGGCTTTTATGGCAGTATAACGTAGTTTAGGTTCCATAGTCTTTATATTATCAAAATTAACTCCATAAGTCTTTTGAAGACCTTTATAACCATCTTCGCGATCAGTAAACTCAAGTGTAAATCCTGCTTTAACTTTATTCTCTACATTTTTTAAATCTGATATATTCTTAAGGTTATATTCTTTTGCAAAACTAGCCGGTACTGCAATAGCATAAGTATTGTTGTACTTCATAGGTTCGAGAAGTTCCATACTAAAATCTTTATCCATGCCAATTCGTGCCTGCGCGTATACCTGATTTGGAATATGGCTTTTTGCTTTTTCTTTTATAAATGTTTCAAGTGCCGTACCTGTAAATTCTGGATATATATCAATATTTCCTGATTTTAGAGCATTAAAAAGGAAGCTAGTTTTACCCATTCCAGGTTTTAACTTTACAGTAAGGTTAGTTTCATCTTCAATCATTAATTTATACATATTAATTAATATTTCAGGTTCAGAGCCAAGTTTACCTGCAATAGTGATTTCTTTCTTTTGTGCAAAAAAATACGGTGTAATAACAATAGATGCAATAATAATACTACCTAAAGCGATAGCTATCATTGATTTTTTTAAAGAAACTTTTTCTAAAATGCTCAGTAAAGTATCAAAAATAATTGCAAGAAGTGCCGCTGCAATTGCTCCAACTAAAATCAAATTATTATCATTACGGTCAATTCCAAGAAGAATAAGTTCTCCAAGCCCACCAGCACCAATTAAAGCCGCAAGTGTAGCAGTTCCAATGACTAGTACCATTGACGTCCTTACTCCCGCCATAATAACAGGCATTGCGAGTGGTAATTGAACCTTAAAAAGTTGCTTACGCCTATTCATTCCCATAGCCTGCGCTGCCTCAATTAATACCGGATCAATCTCTTTTATTCCGGTATATGTATTTCTAAGTATAGGCAAAATAGCATATATAACTAGAGCAATAACTGCTGGCAATTGTCCAATTCCTACAAGTGGTATAAGTATTCCAAGAATAGCAAGAGATGGTATTGTCTGAAAAATAGCTGCTATCTGTAGCAACGGTCCTGCAAGCAATTTATGCCTTGTTATATATATACCAAGTGGGACTGCAATAAGTACGGCGATAAATATAGCGATAAACGAAATCTGCATATGCTCAAGTAATGCAGTACCTAATTGTTGCCTACGCTCAACTAGTGTTGAAATTAGTGTATTCATGAGAGTTCACCACCTTTTTCAAGTTTAAGGGATATAAATTTAATTAAGTGCTCATTAGTTATAGTTCCAGTGAATTCTCCCAAATGTTTAACTGGGATGGCATTCTCATTTCCCAGTCGCTTAAGTAAGTTCTCAATAGACTCAGTATCATTTATAAATAAATCGCCATCGCCAGGTTTGTAAAAATCACAACATCCAGCATCTAACATATCCTTCACTTGATAAGGCTTGCTAAATATAGAAGTGTTATAGACATTACCCGACTTAAAAAAGTTTTTAACAAAATCATTTTTAGGGTTTTTCAAAATATTTGTTGGTGTGTCACACTGAACAATTTCCCCATCCCTCATTACACAAATTCTGTCTCCAAGCGCTAATGCTTCTTGCATATCATGTGTTACAAACACAATAGTTTTTTTAATCTTTTTTTGTAGGTTAACAATATCTTGTTGCAATTTTTTACGAGTAATTGGGTCTAGTGCACTAAAAGGTTCATCCATCAAAAGAATGGCAGGATCAGCAGCTAATGCCCTAATTACTCCTATCCTCTGCTGCTCGCCACCTGAGAGTTCACTTGGCTTTCTATGTCGATATTTATCAGGTTCAAGACCAACACTTTCCAAAAGTGTTGTAATCCTCTCCTTAATTTTTCTTTTATCCCAATTTTTTAATTCTGGTACAATAGCTATATTTTCTTCAATTGTCATGTGAGGAAAAAGTGCGATTTGCTGAAGCACATACCCTATACCCCACCGTAATTCATAGATATTATATTCACTTATCTTTTTTTCATTTATATAGATTGTACCGTCACTTAAATTTATCAAACGATTTATCATTTTAAGTGTTGTAGTTTTACCGCATCCACTTGGTCCTATAATTACAAAAAATTCTCCTTTTTTAATTTCAAGACTTATTGAATTAACTGCTCTATTGCCACTTGGATAAATCTTTGATACATTATCAAATTTAATCATTTAGTTTTCTCCTATATTCTCTCTTGATAAAGTTATATAAATCTTCTGGTTTTATAACCTTTAATGCTGCTTCAACAATTTTACTTCCTAATTGCCCAGTAGCTGCTGTAATATTGTAAATCATAATATTACCTCCAATTTTTATTTTATGTAATCTTTCGTAACCATTTTTTCTTCTCCTTAAATATTTACTTTGATATCAAAGCTTATTCTCAAAAAAAATATAATAACCTAAAAGTTATTATAAATTTTCTCTAATATCTTCTCAAAAACTTCTTTTTCATTATCACTTATACCTTTGTATTCAATATCATAAAGGTTCTGTGAAATCTTTTTAAAACCAGGCTCTAACTCCTTTCCTTTATCAGTTAGAAATATGATTGTTGATCTGCTATCATTAACATCTTTCTTTGATAAAATGTATCCTAATTTAATCAACTTGTTTACTAAAGATGTCACAGTGGATCTATCCCTATGAATACTATTTGCAATATCAGTCATAGTACATTCACCATGATGAAATAAAGTTGCTAGGATGTCTCCATGAGATGGTGCTATATCCATAAATCCTATTTGTTCTAATTCTTTCAGAATAAATACATTTGCTTTTTCTCGTATTCTGCTTATTAAATAAATTGTTTCATCTGTTTTCATGTTTTTTATTATACTTTGACATCAAAGTATTGTCAACTAAGAAAATCCTTCTTCTCTACATTTCTTTAGCTCATATAAAGCATCAATTTGTGCTTCTCTAGGTTCATACAGAATTTATATTAATAATTTTCTATTTTCAGATTTCCTTCTTAAAATTTCAACTAGACTCCTAAAGTGCGTTGCCACAATAACTATATAATAACATAATATCAATTATATTCCAATATTTATGTTTTAATAGATTATATCAAAACACTTTTACATTCTCTTGTTATAAAATGTTTCAAATTATGATAATGAGTTAGAGTCTATTAAAAGTAATGCTTTTAAAACTTAAATCCCCCCTATAGGAGTATTTAATATTGTGAAAGTTTTTGTATAAGATATAAAAAACATGCTACAATTTCTATACATTTAAATCGAGATTATACTATAATTCGAAGTAAAGATTATTTATGTTTTATGTAGCATACATAAAGTTGTCTGCTATTATTTTATGAATAAATGCAATATATACTTTACATCAAGGAATATATATAGTATACTATGCAATATATGGAGGTCATACCATGAAAAATAAACGAATGAAAATTGCTCGTATTGAATGTGATATGAAACAAGATGATTTAGCAAAAGCTGTAGCTGTTACACGCCAAACGATTGGACTGATTGAATCAGGCACTTATAACCCTTCATTAAAACTTTGTATTTCAATATGCGAAACACTTGGCAAAACATTAAATGAATTATTTTGGGAGGAAAAACATGAAAAATAACTTAATACAAGATGAGCGAGCTGTGGCTCAAAAACGTAAAATCGGCAGTGAAGCATGTACTCTGTTGCTCGGTGGTCTGGTTATATCATTACTTATTAAGGAATATATTTTCAATGTACCTTTCTCACAATATGCTACAGAACTTTTATGCTTATTGGGAGCTTCCATATATATTGTAATTAGGAACATCATAGCAGGGAATGATTTGTTTGAAACAAAAGGTAAGGGTAAAAAATCAGTTGTATTAATAAGCCTTCTGGTTGGATTGGGCGTATGTATAAGTGCAGGAAGCGCAAATTACGCAAGATATGGCGAGAGGTATACAGATGGTAGATTTTTTATTGTAACTTTGGCAATTCTATTTATTTCTGGAACAGTTTTAACATTCTTGATATACTCGCCTATATATGATTTAAATCAAAAGAGGCAGAAAAAAATTGCAGAAAAATTAGATAAAGAAGAAAACGATATAAAATAGTGTTGAATTTTATATCTCTTTCTTCTTATGTTTAAATTTATTATTTTTCGCAACGAGACAAAGTCCATGTTTAGATATATATAGCTAGAAAATAATCAAGTATTGCAAAAGCGTATCTATTTTCTACTATTGCTTCATCATGTATACGTTAGAATTGAAATATTTGCTTAGACAGTCTTATAGGTAAACGACTATTTCTTCTAAAGTCTTTCTAATCTTTTTAACATCTTTTGGCTCAGCATAACCAATAGGTGTAAATGCAATCGCCTCAAAATCTTTTCCAAGACCAATAATTTCACTAGCAGCAATCGGATCAAAATTGGCAATCCAATTTGTACCAAGTCCCAAAGCTGTGGCTTCCATTACAATATGATCCATTACAATTGCTGCATCTACATCACCATAATTTTTACCATCTTCTCTTACCCAACTTTCTTTTGTACTTGTGAAAATTCCAAGTACAATTGGAGCTTGAGTAAAATATGGACGTGGGTATATCTTTTGCAATTCATCCTGGTGTTCTTTAGTCTTAATTACAACTATTTTGAAGGCCTGTTTGTTATGTGCTGTTGGAGCAAGTAATGCCGCTTTAAGTATTTTGTTAAGTTTTTCGTCCTCTACACCCTCATTCTTGTATGCTCTTACGCTATATCTTTTTTCAACTAAATCTAAATATTCCATTTATAATCCTCCTTGATATTTTTTTCTAATTTTTTCATAAGTCAGTCAAAACTATTGAACTGAACATTTCCTTTGGTTACATATTCTTTAAGTGTATTTGTAGCCTATTTTCTAAATTGTGTTGCTTGTTTTGAATTTACTCTATATCCTACTGAAATAGTTACATCTAAATTATAAAACATAACATTTCTAGTAACCTTCCTATTTTCCTATTTTTGAACTATCCGGAAATACCGGATAGTTGAATCCTTAGTTAATTCTTTTGTTTCATAAATATTTTCCAAATGCTCATTAATTGTTCTAACATCTACATCAAAAAGCTTTGACATTGATTTTTGTGATAACCAAAATGTTTCATCTTGATGTATTTGCCAGGTGTTTTTTTTCAATCTATGTATACATTTTTTCCTTATTTATATCAGTATTTTACAAAACTGATTTTTTGAATCCTCCACCATTTATTTCTGATATATTTGATATTGTAATAAATGCTGAACTATCTATGTCTTGAATAATCATTTTAGCTTTAGCTATTTGGGTTAAAGTAATATAGATATTTATTATTTTTCTTTTTTCTCCAGTATAGGCTCCTTCTGCATTTATAAGAGTTCCACCTCTACCAAGCTCAGTCGTTAATGCACGGGATACCTCTACTTCTTTATCTGTTATTATCCATAATAATTTTTTATGATCGAGTCCATCTATTATCTTTTGTATAACCACTGTAGCTATGTACATACTAATTAAAGTATATATAATGAGTTCTAGTCCAGCTCCCATAAATAATACTCCAACGCCAATAATAACTATATTAATAGCCATGGAAAGAAAGGCTATTTCCTGACCAGTTTTTCTTTTAAGAATTGTTGCAATAATATCCGTTCCGCCTTGCGATGCCCTACTTCTAAATGCAAAGCCACAACCTATACCATTAAGCACTCCACCAGCTATGCAAGAAAGCATAATATCGTTGATCTGCAAATATGGAACCATTGGAATGGTGATATTTAAAAATACTGACATTGATACCATTCCAAGCAAGCTATAAATTATAAAATCCTTGTCTATTTCTTTTATGCCAACAATAAAAATTGGGATATTTAATATAAGAAGTGCTGCCCCAAGAGGAGTATTGATACAGTATCTTAATACAAGTGCAATACCTGTAATTCCTGCCGACAATAAATGATGTGGTACTAAAAAACAATTAACTGATATAGCAGAAATAAAAGATCCAAGTATAATTGCCAAAATTCTTATTACAAATGCCTCTTTCTCTTTTAATTTTTGCATAAAAATCACCCCGCTAGATTTAAAATCTATTTCATTTTAAACTTATTTATTAAAAACTCTCTATCCATCTTAACATACAATTGTGACTATAATATTAAATTTAATCTCTTTATTTTTATCACTGTAAAACCCAGTTTTAATATTAAGTCTAATATTTATAATTGATCTAATATTTGTCTTTTGTTGCAAATCGAGTAGGAGCTAAATAATTAGTTTATTTAGCGACCTCTCACACCACCGTGCGTACCGTTCGGTACACGGCGGTTCAATAGAAATTAATGTTTTAATAAATATATTT
>NZ_JAHLEC010000132.1 GCF_018861705.1 Clostridium psychrophilum
TCTTCAGAATAGCCAATTTTACTCACCATGTTTTATTGCTCCTCTCGTAAAGCCTATACAGTATAGTATACTATATTTCTCTCTACGACAACTATCTTAACACATAGGGAAAGTGAAATTTAATGAACCATTAGATGAAAATGAACTAAACAAACTTAAAAATATTAATTTACCCGAGGATTATATAAGCTTTTTAAGAATTAGTAATGGCGCTGAATTTTTTATAGATGACTATCGAGGAAGTCAAGGACTTCTTAAATTGTATTCATTGAATGAAGTAATTGATGGGAAAAATTTTTATATTTCTAATTTGAACAGTAATAATGAATATCCAATTGGAATCTTATTAGATAATGCAGATCTAATAATTAATGAAATAGCGTTAAAAAGCAAAGAAAATTATCTGCGTTTATCTGATGGTTCAAAAATTTTTAAGTATAGTTTTCAGGAATGGCTTGATAAATTTATTATTGCTCAAGGTAATGAGTTTTGGTTGTTAGATTCGTCTTATGATGCATAATCACTCTTACACTGCTCACAAAGAACATAAGTCTAGATTTAAACTATAGAGAAAATCTTTGGGGTGCAGAAAAGTTCAGTAAGATAATAAGAGAACTTTTGAAATACTGTGATGTAGTTATTGGAAGCATGGAAGAAGCAGAACTAGCCGAAGGCAAAGGCGCAGAATGTAATGATTTACTTAAAGAACTAGTGGAAAATTTTTACATTAAGTATGCCTCAATAATATTAAGAGAACGATTTGCACCAGAAGATGTAGATTGGACAGCAGTGCTTTATGATGGAGTAAATTTTATAATTCAAAAAAATATGATATTCATGTAGCAGACAATATGTAGAATATAACTTTAGGTAAATTTACTTTCCATTTGCCTTCTTTTCTTGTCTCTAATATAAAACTCTCTAATCCAAGTAATAATCCCACTATTATAAATATTATTGTTTTCACAAGCAAAAACAAAAATGGACTAATTATCAAATGATAATATTTATAATTTAGAAATACTATTATTTTGTCACTAATAGTAATGTAACATATTAAGACTAATGCATATAAAAAATACTTTAACCAATTATTATTTTTCACTTATACCCCCCTCTAAATCATATAACATATAAACTGGTTTATTTATTTGCTTAATTATACTATATATTACATGTATTCCATATATAAAAATATATTTCCCTGGAAATTTTTATAAGCGAAGTGAATTAGCTAATAACCTTAAACATAATTAAGCTCCACATCAACTGATGCAAAGCTTAATTATGTTGTATGCCTTTTTCTTAAATCTTAAATTTCTGTACTAATTCATTAAGCTTTTGTGCAAGCTGTGCCTGCATTTGTGATGTCTATGCCACTTGTGACATAGCTTTTGAAGTTTCTTCAATACTAACTTTAATATCCCCTGTATGTTCTGCCGAAATCCGTGAATTTTGTGCAAGAGTTTGAGCTGCTGTACTAACTTCACTTATCGATGCTTCCACCTCTTCAGACATAGATGCAATTTCTTCTGACATTGCACTTATAAATTCACCATCTATACCATATTGTTTTCCCGCCTCTGCATATTATTTTAAAACTGGCTCCATTATATTTTTACTTAATATCCTTACTTAAATTCGCTGTAACTTCTATTGGTTTATCTAGTTTTGTTCTATCTCTTTCAAAAACAATTCTAAGCATATTAGCTGTACCATCATTTGAGATTGCTTTAATTTCTTCTAAGTCTTTAATAGACACTAAACTATCGCTATATATAGATTTAGACCCATTATTTATCTTCGCTGAACTTAATATACCCTCCACCCCTATTAAAATTATGAAAATGCAAATCACTGAAAATACTGATACAATCTTTTTCCTTACACTTAAATCTGCAAAAAATTTCATTTTAACACTCCCCTTCCATTTTCTAGTTATATCCATTACCCCTGTTTAAAACGAGACTTCTTTTTATGGTATAATTAACCACATATCAAAGAACAAATAGATCTTAAATAAACAAATACCGTGAAATTTAACTTCCACGATGTTTGTTTATTTTACTGGTGGTTTCCATAGTGGGGCATCAATAAATGTAGTTTCTTTTACATTTGGAAGAATATCATATATAGAACAATTCATTTGTTGTTCAAAATACTCTTTCATTTTAAATGTTGCATTCCAACGTTCTACAGTAAATGGAAATGTTCCATAGCGTCTTGTTGTATTAACAAACCGTTTTTCTAACATACAAAACCCTTGAGCATCTGCAAGTGAATCACAAACAATCAACAGTTTATCATAATCATCATAAGTTATGTCTTCAATATACTTTCTAACAAATTCGCTTTCTTCGTCACTCATATCATTTTTGCCTATTTCTTTGTCAAAGTCAGGAATAGGGAATGAATGTGTCAAACAAATTCTACCCACTTTATCCCAATGTTTTTCCAACACGAATTTATACCCGTCAATGCCATGTCTTCTTGAACTTACACCATATCTTCTACCTATATCATGAAGAAGTCCTAACACATATGCTTTGTCTGGGTCAAGATTTCTACATTTTTCAGCAATCATTTGAGCTGCTAATCCTACATTGATAGAATGTTCTTCCCATGGTCCTTGGTTTAATTGTCCTGCTATCTCTAATTCCTTTTCAGCCATTTCTCTATTTGGAAACATATTATCCTCCTTTTATAATGTAAATTCTGATTTGTGCACTTGCCTACATTAGCCCATTGAATCACCTCAAATGTTCAAAACTAGTTAATGGTTGCTTGTTAAACTTTTTCATATGGACTATACCTTATTATAGTATAATTAAGCAAATAAGTTAATTCATACTTTGGAGGTAATGCTAATTGAAGATACTAATTATTAATGGTAGTGCACATAAAGGAAATACATGGACGCTTGTGGAAATTGTAAAAAAGCGTATGCAAGAAATTTCACATAATAAAACAGATTTTGATGAGATACATTTGGGGAAAATAAACCTCCCCTTTTGTTAGCGATATCAACTGCAGGTGGGAGTGGTGCTAAAAAATGCACAAAATACTTAAGAGAAACATTTATGTGTTGGGGATTTAATCGCGGATATGAACTTCCGATTATAACGAATAGTTACGGAGGATATGAGCCTCCACAAAAGGTGACTAAAAAGTGTGAAAAGATTGCTGAAAAATTCTACATGGATGTTTGTAGTGGTAAGTTATACCCTCCAACATTTGTGGATTTATTAGTTTATAATATTTTTCGTGGAATGAGCCATACTGGAACTGAAGGTGAGTTCTATGACAATGAATATTGGGAAAAGACTGGATTGGTTGATGTTGCATATGCGACAGAAATACCCCTTCCATTATACAAACACTTTTTAGGGAATATCATATATTGCTTTGCCAAGAGAATAGCTAAAAAGACAAAAGTTACTTACAAAAAATAATAAATCAATTTATTCTCTTATCATAATAAGTAAATATACTTACTTTATTCAACTTACTTTCAGCTTCTTCAGATATGATTGCATTCATATCAGTACTCAATTTCTTATAAGAAACAAAATATTGATTGTTTAGTATTAAAACGACACTCTTTTTATAGCCTTATCTGTTAGTAAAAAAACATTTCCAGTTTTTATGTAATATAACTCTCCTTTAAATTCTTTATGTTGCTCCATTTTCACCTTTAATAATACTTAGCTCAAAAATATGTTTATAATAAGATTTAGCTCTAAAATATTGGATGATATCATCTAAGTATGGTAAAATATGAAGGGTCAAAAGTTTCATTTAAAATTATGGATTATATAATAATAGAATATACCTAACAGAAAAGATTTGTTCTGATCTGAAAGGAAAGAAGATATTAAGCTAAACAGATTTTGTTAGCTGTTTTTTAGTGATATTAAGCTTTCCATTTGGTGAGCTTTTTTTTATTTGTCTATTAGCGCAACAAGGAAGGGAGTATATGAAAAAATTAAAAGGATTAATTTTACCGTTAATGATTATACTGATATGGATTATTGTAGACAAGTTGCATATTGTTAATAATTATATAGTCCCATCTCCTAAAACAATTTTAACTACGACCTATGATTTGTTAATATCTGGGCAACTTTTGAAAAACTTAATGGTAAGTTTTTTTAGGGTTGTTGTTGGGTTTACATTAACCTTTGTTGTTGCTTTTCCGCTTGCCGTATTCCTTGGAAATAAACCCAAATCAATGCCTTATATAAATCCATTTTTAGAATTTATGAGACATATTCCACCTATAGCCATGATTCCTATATTGATATTATGGTTAGGTATTGGCGAGTCATCAAAACTTGTAGTTATTTTTTTAGCAACCTTTTTCCCGGTTTTTTCAAACACCTTAAATGGTGTTACAAATTATGATCAAAAGCTTCTTGAGGTTGGGAAAATATTTCACTTTAGTAAAAAAGATTTATTTCTAAAGATAATATTTCCACAGGCAATACCCTCAATTATGACAGGTATTCAACTTGGGCTTGGATACAGCTGGAGGTCATTAATGGGAGCTGAACTTATAGCTGCATCATCAGGAATTGGATATATGATAATAGACGCAGAGCAACTTTCAAGGCCAGATATTGTCATTGTTGGAATACTATCAATAGGAATTTTAGGGTATGTTATTGATTATTGTTTTATTAAAATATCTAGAAATTTAATGAGCCAAAATGGGAAGGGGAAAAAATATGGCAGGTCTAATAATAAAAAATCTGTCCAAGACATTTAAAATTGAGGATAAAAAAGTGCAGGCTTTAAAAGATGTTAATTTAACTGTTACAAGTGGAAGTTTTGTTACAATAGTTGGTAGAAGTGGATGTGGAAAGACAACTTTATTGAAATTGCTTTGTGGTCTCTTAAGTATAACACAGGGCACTGCTAATCTAACCGATTTGAGAGATAAAGAAAACAATAAAATAGCTATAGTGTTTCAAGAACCTAGACTTATGCCTTGGCTTACTGTGGAAGAAAATATGGCTTTTTCTCTTATTAATTGCAAAGATAAA
The DNA here is from genome assembly GCF_018861705.1 of Clostridium psychrophilum. Lineage (GTDB taxonomy): Bacteria > Bacillota > Clostridia > Clostridiales > Clostridiaceae > Clostridium_AD > Clostridium_AD psychrophilum. The sequence continues at coordinate 5,046 of NZ_JAHLEC010000132.1, forward strand.
AAATATGTTAATGAAAAAGTAACTTACTATTTAAAATTGTTAGGTCTTTATAATTTTAGAAAAGCTTATCCATCGCAAATATCAGGTGGCATGGCGCAAAGAACTTCACTTGGAAGAACTTTATGTTATGAACCTCAAATAATACTTATGGATGAGCCGCTAGGAGCACTAGATGCATTTAACAGAAAAAAACTTCAAAATGAATTAATAAATATATTTATAAAAAGTGATAAGACAATCATATTTGTAACTCATGACATTGAAGAAGCTATTTATTTAGGCCAAAAGATTGTTGTAATGGACACAGGTAGAATAATAAAAGAAATACCTATTGATCTTGATTATTACAGAGATACTAGTAGCTCAGGATTTCTTTATTACAAAAAAGAAGTTCTAGCTACACTTAACACATTACTAAAAAATGAAGGGTGATTAAAATGAATTTTATTAAAAGAATAAGTATTATCGTAAGTACCATAATTATAGCAACGTCACTAGCCGGTTGTGCACAAAAACAGACGACTAAGGCTACAAAAGTTGAAAATCCGAAAGTTATTAACATTTCATATGTTAAATCGCCTTTAAATGTACCTTCTATAATTGAAAAGAAAAAACAATTGTTTGAAAGTGAATTTTCTAAAGATGGTATTAAAATAAACTATCCAGAAATAACTGAAGGTTCAAAAATGACAGAAGCAGTTGCGGCAGGTTCTCTCCAATTTTGTAATGCAATTGGAGCAACATCAGTTATCCTTGCAGCAGCAAATGGAGTTAACATTAAAATAATTGGTGTTTATAGTAGGGCTCCAAAGGCATTTACAATAATGGTAAAGGATACTAGTATAAAAACTATAAAAGATCTTAAAGGAAAAAGGATAGTTGGTCCCAAAGGAACAATACTTCATCAGTTACTTCTTGGATCACTAGTAAAAGAAAATTTAAAAGCGGCTGATGTGCAATTTAGTAATATGACAATACCAAATGGTGTATCAGCTCTTTTATCTGGGAAAGTAGATGCAGCGCTTGTTGCTGGACCATCAGTTGCAAGTGCACAAAAAAATGGAGCACGGATATTAACAACTGGTGAAGGAATATTAGATGCTACTATTGTAATCGCCGCAGATGGAAAATTCTTAGAGAAATATCCGGATATAGCCAAAAGATATCTAGCAGTTCATCAGAAAAGCCTAGAATACATGAATTATAACAAAGATGAAACCTATAAAATAACTGCTGGTGAGACAAAGCTTGCATTACCTCAAGTTAAAAACATGTACGGATTATACGACTTCAATCCTAAAATAACACAAAAGGATATAACTGAACTTACAAAAACTCAAGATTTTTTAAAGGAAAATGGTATGTTAACCAAAACAATAGATATAAAAAGTTTAATAGTTAATCTTAAATAAAATAGAAAGAAGCATCCTATTATGAACTGCCCCCTGTCAAGTAGATAGGGGGCAGTTCATAACTAAGATACTTCTTTATTATAATGGGCACTTCCTATAAACTTTTATTGTCGAAATAAAAAATAAGGGAGTGCTATTATTCATGTCAAAATTAATATAAAAATTGAAAATGAATATGGAACTAAGGGGTTATATTCCATGCCCTAAATTCAATGATTAACTTTCTCTTTTGAATAAATAATATTACCAAAGCCACCATCAACACGTTCCAATTGAGCATTCATTGCTTTTGCAATATATACCACTTGTCCCATAAAATTAAATGGTACTTCATCATCATTCCCCGCTTTAATATCTTCACATAGAAGAATAATATTAGCTAATAATTCCTTTGGTGCCTCTCCTGATCCATGAGAAAGAAATATTTTGTCAAATTTTCCTTCTGTTTTTAATAATAAATTCTTCATAGACTTTTCATAGCTAGTTATACCTAATGATCTTTTGTCAAATAAAAAAGTGGCTTGGTTTGCAGCATCTCCAATCATTAGGATTCTCTCTTCTTTAAAAAGAATAGCCATTTGTCCTGGTGTATGTCCAGCTGCATCGTAAACTTCCAAGGTTATTCCTCCAAGATTAAATACTGCTCCATCCTTCAAATCTTTATAGACGGATGAAGACTTTGTTTGCACATAATCACTCTCTTTAATTTTATCAAAATCTTTATATTGACTTTTAATATAACCTTTGCGTAAAGCTAAATCATTATGTTCCTTGTATACTTCTTCATCAGCATGGTTCATATATACATCATCAAAATTTGGTGCACCAGATGCATGATCCACATGTCCATGTGTAAGTATTACAGTAATTGACTTGTCTGTAAGTTGCTTTACATATTCACTTAAATCTCCAACACCAGTCCCAGTATCTATAAGAACAGCTCTCTTATCTCCCTCTACTAAATACATTAATTCACCAGTAGGTCCAAAAATTCTTGTAATACTCTCAGCAATTTTTCTAGATTTAAAATATTTTAATGATTCCATTCTTCTACCTCCATATAATAACTTAAAATTTTTATTTGTGATGTTATTTTATTATTGGAGAATTGTATGGATTTTTCACTACTCCAACAGCTACTCCTAAAATACTCATCTGAGTCTCTGTAACATTAATTGGTTCATAACTTGGATTTTCAGTGTCAAAAATAGCCTTTGTTATTATATTCGAAATTTTGTATAAGTTTACTTTTAATATTAACACTAAATGAGTTTCTTTATTACTTAAAAATGCCCATAATACCCCTAATTTATTAATTAATTGCTTAATTATAACATATTATATTTAATTCCTCCTATAATATCCATGTACACCAACACTCACAGTGACATTTCTGTTTAATTCTATCCAAGTTATTTTCAAGTAAAAGCTGATATTCCTTTATCGTTTGTAAATTTTCTATATATTTTGTTGTATTTCTAAATAATATTATAGTTCCTATATATTTATTTTTATTTTTATTAAACATAGGAGTTACGGAGTTTGTCAACATAGTTGTCGCAATTTATACATTTAATTTTTTTATGATGATGCCTTTTCTATAATGAGAAGTTCTTCTTCTTTTATTGGATTCAAAGACACATATTT
>NZ_JAHLEC010000133.1 GCF_018861705.1 Clostridium psychrophilum
ATTTTTGCAAAACATAGTAATCCTCCTCTACGTACTGATTTTGATATTATTATATCATAATTACTACGTTTGGAAGTAATTACAAGCTTTTTGTGGGATAATCATAATATAATATTAAGCCTTCTACTTAAATGTAGAGGGCTTTTTACATACTTTAAATTTTTATTAACCAAAAGTGCTATGTTAACATATCTTATAAAGAAAATACTAAATTTAGGAATGGTGTATTTTATGAGTAACCCTAATAATAATCAAAATGGAACGTTTTACTTAAACCAACAGTGTCACAATAATCATTCAACCCAAAATGATGGTTACGAAAAATATGAATGTAATAATTCTACTCATTCATTCTGGCGATGCAGTGATGAAGATTATCCCTGCTACCAACCTAAATGTAAAAACGGTTTACCTGGTCCAGCTGGACCAGTTGGACCAGTTGGACCAGGTGGGCCACAAGGCCCAATAGGTCCAGGTTTTAATTCATATCTAAACGGTGTTATAACAACTAATAGAGTAGGAATTGCAGTGGGAGAAGTAATCCCTTATGATACTGTAGGTATTGTAGGTCCTGACTACAGTTATAATGCACTAACAGGTATACTTACAGTTAATACCACAGGTGTTTATGTATTCGACTGGAGATTATGTGTTACTCCTGATCCCGGTACGGTTTCTATACAAATTGATATGGTTAAGTTTCCTGATTTAACCTTTGTTGGTGGTATATCTATTACTGCCACAAACCCACTGTTAAATGGTTCTGATATAGTTTATGCCGCAACAGCAGGCGATACATTTGGATTTGTTAATAATTCAAATGGTGCTATTAGTTTGGTATTAGTAGGTCTACTGGGTCCTATTGGAACTATAAGTATTCACAGGATTTATTAATAATACTAATCTAAATTTTAAACTATAATAAATAGTTAGGCCTTCTACAAAAATGTAGAAGGCTTTTCATTTAACATTCAAAAACGTAATTGTAAATATTGTTCCTATATTTATCTTACTTGCCACCTCAATAATACCATTATGTGCTTCAATTATTGACTTTGATAGTGCCAATCCTATTCCAATAGAATCACTTTTCTTTGAAGATTTTGCTTTATAAAACCTTTTAAATATATTAGGTAAATCTATATCACTTATACCTTCCCCTGTATCCTCTATTAATATTCTTGTATATAGAGGATTTTGCATAAGCTCTACGCTTATAGTTCCCCTAGGCAAAGTATGTTCTATAGCATTCTTAATAATATTTATAAATGCCTCTTGTAACCACAACCTATCATGCTTAAAGTTTATCTTTTCTTCTTCTTTAAAGATAATATTAACCCTGCATTCATTTGCTTTACTCTCAAGTGCATCTATTGAATCTTGAAGTGTTTCATTTAAGCTTTGTTCTTCCCTTACAATTTCTATTGCTTTAGCATCTAATTTAGCAAGTTTAAGTAGATTTTTAATCAACCAATTCATCTTTTCTAGTTGATTCTGATTATTTGTTAAAAAAGCCTCCTCTTGAACCCTTGTTAACTCTTTATTAACCATAATATCATTATATAAAATCACTGATGAGAGTGGTGTTTTTAGCTGATGCGATATATCTGATAATAAATCCACTAAAAATTCTTTTTCACGTTCTAGTTCACTTAAATTGTTTCTGATAATTCCACTCATGGAATTAAATGAAATTGCTAGTTTAGAAAAATCGCCTTCTTTATTTTCATTTATAGCTATATCATAATCTCCCTCAACTACTTTTTTTGCTGCACCAGTCAATTTTCTTATTCTTTTATATACAAAACTATATTGGAAATAATTAAGTGTAAATAATATAGCCGTCATAAAAATAAATATTATAATGATTGTGTAATTATTATTTGTTATAGTTGTTCTAGCATATGGAAAAAGTTCATCTTCTAAATTTTGTGTTAGTCCATACCCCTTTAAAAGAGCTTTTCCCTTTGTTGCCTCTTCACTCGAAACTTCTTTTGTAATAAGAGGTATAATTTCCTTCTCCATTTTTGGATCTTTCTCAACTACTCTTTCGCTAATTGCCCCCAAGCTCTTTATGTAATCATCCTTTAAATTATCATGATAGACTTTTAGACTTAAGGATGTAATAACTAAAAATAAAGTCATTAAGGACAAAAGAACTACCGTACTTATTTTTAGTTCAGCATTAATAAAATATCTCTTCATAATCTACTCCTTAGTTATCACCTGCGGTGCTGTAGTTATCACCTGCGGTGCGTTATCACCTGCAGTGCTCAATTATCACTTTCACCACTATTCATCAACTTCGGTGTCACAATCTTTATTCCATTTATACCCTAATCCACGTTTATTAACTATGAATTGCGGATTTTTCGGGTTATCTTCTATTTTATCTCTTATTCTTTTAATATAAACAGAAAGTGTGTTTTCATCAAAAAAAGGATCATCTCCTTCTAAAAGTTCACTTAATATTTCATCTCTTTTCATTAAGACTTTAGGTTTATTCATAAATATTAATAAGAGCTTATATTCTTGCGATGTCAGATTTATAACTTCACCATTTTTTCTTACTGTTCCTTTTATACTATCAACAAATATATTTTCACTTTTTATTATATTTTCTTTGGTTATGTTTTTAGAATTTCTTCTTATAGCAACCTTTATTCTTGATAAAAGTTCTCTTACACGAAAAGGCTTTGTTATGTAATCATCTCCGCCTATTTCAAGTCCTTGTACTATATTAACTTCATCATCTAGAGCTGTTAAAAATATTATTGGAACATCGCTTTTGCACCTTATGTGTTTGCATAAATCATATCCATTTCCATCAGGTAGGTTAACATCTAATAAAATCAAATCTAGTGACTCTCTATTAAATATTTTTTTTGCGCCTTCTACTGTTGATGTCCTATAAACTTCGTAGCCACCATCTTTTAAAGAAAACTCTATGCCAAGGGCTAATGATTCATCGTCTTCAACTAATAATAATCTGCTCAATTTGTTCACCTCGTCCTAAAAATTGTATTATACATATACCTTTATGATACCTCACCTATGTTTTAATTTAAAGAGACTAATTATATAATTTTCTAAATTTTATTTGTTTTTTTAAAATTATTTAAAAAGGAAAAGAGAAGATTTTTAAAAATCTTCTCTGACTGATTCAATTAAATTGGATTTTTTAATTCTTGAAAGTGGTGATAATACAGACACATACCCAATGATCAGAGATGCGATTGTCGCAATAGCTAGTGCATTCCAAGGTACAATCCAACCAAACTCTCTAAATCCTGCCATTGCCTTGTATAATAAGTAAGATATTCCGCAACCTATTATGGAACCATATATGGCACCTATAACTCCATAAAGAAGCCCCTCAAGCACTATCATTTTCTTTAAACCCTTTTGCGTTAACCCTATAGATTTTAATGTAGCAAACTCTCTTTTTCTAAGTATAATATTCGTTGTTAGTGTATTTACAATATTAACACTACTTATTAAAGAAACTACCAATACAAATCCATACAATAATATTTTAATCATCAATGTTGATGATTTACTTTTTCTATTGTTATCTATATTATTTATAACCATTAAAGATGGGTCAGCTTTTATTGCATTTTCTATTCCCATTTTACCCGCATCTTCATACTTTACATCCTTAAGAACTATATTTAAGTTAGCAGGCTTAATCTCTTTTACCCCCGTCAATTTTTCTCCCATTTTCTTTGTTGTTATTATTTTTAATCCACTTGAATCTCCATTATAATTAAAAGGATCATTTGCTAGAATAGCCATAACTTTTACTTTTTTTACATTTCCTTTACTGAATTTTGTATTTGCTATATTAGACTCGCCACCTTCATTAGCATTATATTGAAGGTCTATTTCATCTCCTACTTTTACATTTGCTATTGGCCCAAAATAATTTTTTTTCGTTTTTTCGTTATATACTACATTCTTATTAATTAAAATTACTCCATTTTCACTGTTTAGTTTTTCTTCATTAATATTTCCTGACTTTAAATATTTTTTAGAAACTTCTAATGAGTCCTTATCATAGATTGCAATAGAACCTCCTATAAGAGTTTTATCTACTCCACCTAAAGTTGTTTTTTTATATACATTCCCCATGTCCTGAATTTCTTTAACTTTGCTATTGTTATTTATTGCAGCATCGAACTGATATGAATCATATATTTTATATGTCTTATCCACTACATTCAATTTTTTAATAGAAGTTTCTATTTTATTATCTATTATTATTTTTTCTGTACCTTTATTATTTCCAACAACTGAGAAATGAATGTTTTTTGAATCATTAATGTCATCTGATATATTTAGTGACATATCCATAAACGACTTAAATGTAACAAATAGCACTACACTTATTACTATAGAAAAAACAGTTATTCTATATCTTTTTCTATTTCTCTTTATATTTTTAGCAGCCAGGGCTCCTTCGAATCCAAATATTTTTTGAATAACTCTATTTTTTCTTTTCTTTATTTTCTCCTTTGTTATTGATGTTCTACCACTTATAGCATTCAGTGGCGATATCCTTCCTGCAAAATATGCCGGTACAAGCGCAGATAGGTATATTGCTAAGAGTCCCACTGCTGCACTTATGCTTAAAACCATGGGTGATGCTGAAATTTTTATAGGCATAACCGAATCTACACCTATTAATTTAAATGCTATACTTATCCCACAGATAGCTATAAGACTACATATTAATCCAAGAGGAATTGCTATTATTGCGAGTATTGTTGCTTCTCGTAGTACAATCTTTCTAATTTGCTTGGGCGTAGTTCCCACTGCTCTTAAAAGTCCAAACTGTTTAATTCTTTCCACAACACTTATTTGAAATGAGTTATATATAACTGCTATAGTTGCTACTAGCACTATTCCAATTATTATAGCTAAAGCTACAAGTAATCCACCCATTCCAGAACCCGCATCTCCTGCTCCCTGCATTTGTATTAAGGCCTCATTTTCCAAAACAGAATTTTTCTCTCCTAACTGCTTTAATTCACGAAGAGCAGTTTTCAAGTTTGTTTTTGAGCTTATTTCTACTAGTAACACTGACTTTTGATTGTTTATATTATTATTTTTCGATAACATTATTCCATTACCACTGGTCTGACTTGCTACACTATCCTGCAGTATACCTACAAGAGTATATTCTTTATTGTTAACTTTAATTTTATTTCCTACTTTAGCATCTTTATCAACGTATTTTAATTCCCAATTTTCTACTGCTATTTCATTTTGTTTCTCTGGTAATCTCCCAAGTTTCGTTTTATATGGGAAAAGTTCTAATGCCTTATCTGTTGCATTTATTATGTCAACAGATAATTTATTACCTATTTTTACTCCCTCATTTATAGTATAAGATCCACTTCTAGAAACCTTAGGGTTATTGACTATTTTAGATACTAACTTCGCATTTGTTTTTTGAAATACTAAATGGTAAGAACCATAATTATTTTTAACATCTTGTATCTCTGCATCCTGCATCCCTTTAAAGAAAAGCCCTATTGTTGATATAAGTGCTACTGATAACACTATTCCAATAATCGTAAGAGTGGTTCTTTTCTTGTTTTTCTTCAGATATCTTCCTGTAAGTTGTTTATAACTAGTTATCATTTTTTTCCTCCTCCCTTATTTGATTTTTAAATTCTTGTCCGAAGTTATTTCACCATCTCCAATAGTTATAACCCTATCTGCCATTGCTGCTATATTAACGTCATGAGTGATGAGTATTAACGTTTGATTATATTTTTTAGCAGTGAATTTTAATAATTCTATTACATCTTTTGAATTTTTAGTATCAAGGTTCCCTGTTGGCTCATCTGCAAGTATTATTGATGGTTTATTAAATACAGCTCTACCAATTGAAACTCTTTGCTGTTGTCCTCCTGATAATTCTGATGGTAAATGGTGTTTTCTCTCGCTTAATCCAAGTACCTTAATAAGTTCTTCTAGATAAACTTTATCCACCTTATCATTATCTAGTAGTGCTGGAAGTGCCATGTTCTCTTCTACATCTAAAATAGGTAATAAGTTATAAAACTGAAATACAAAACCTATCTTTCTTCTTCTAAACACTGCAAGTTTTTCTTCTTTGTATTTATAAATACTTTCTCCATCAATAACTACATTTCCAGATGTTGGTCTGTCAAGGCCTCCTAGTAAATGAAGAAGTGTACTTTTACCAGAGCCCGATGCCCCTACAATTGCTACAAACTCACCCTTGTCAACTGATAAATTAATATTTTTAAGTGCCTCCACTTTGTTTTCACCTTTACCATATGTTTTTTTTAAATTCTCAACCTTTAAAATTTCCATTTATATCTCCCCTTTTTTTCTTATCTCACCACTATAAACATAGTATACAACTCAAAATGTTCATACTCCATATCGCTTTACTTACAAAAATAAGGGTTATCTTACAGTTTTGTAAGATAACCCTTATTTCATCAATGAAAAATATATACTAATTATACAAAAATTATAAATCAATAATATTTGAAAAAGTGAATAGAATTTATAAAATTGTCTATAATTTAAATACATCAACCTTAACATAATAATATTATTAGATTGATAATGAATGAAAATGCTGCATTGGGCTCCCCCTAAATGCAGTATTTTCATTTTAAAATATTTTTAATTATTATAAGCTAATTCATTATTTCGATTTATTAATATATTTCTTTAGGTCATTTTTCAAAATAAAATATCCTTTGACATTAGGATGTATACCATCCACTGTTTCTGTAGTTGGATTAAATGTATTATGATTTATATAAGTTATTCCATTACTCGATGCTATTATTTTTAAATTAGTATTAAATGCATATATATAATCATTACTAATGTATAACACCTTTTCTTTGTTCGCTTTGTGTAGTTTTGCGATAATATTATTGTCTACTGGAAGAATGCTTTCAATGTATATTTTAGTGTTAGGTAATTTTGTTTTTATAATATCAATTATTTTGCTATAATTGTATGTAGATTTATCAACATCAATTTTAGTATATTGTTTGCTTGCCTGTTTTAAATCATTAACTCCAAAATGCAAAAATAATATACTAGGTTTATACTTTATGACATCATCTAACCTATTTAAAATATCAGTAGTTGTATTACCTGAAACACCTTCATTAACTATATTACCATCATTAAATAATGCATTTAAATTACACTTATCAACTATACTATCTCCTAAAAATGTCACTTGGTTATTATTAAATTCTCTCTTATTATATATCGTATTAGCATAAACTTTATATTTTGTATATCCTACTCCACCTTCTCTATAAACAAAACCAACACTAATTAAAATTACTGCAAATAATATAGCTGCACCATATTTAATATATTTTTTTTCCATATAATAACCTCCAATTCGTATAGCTATTACTAATATACCATAATTATGCATTAATTGTAAAATATATAATGTAGTGATTGAGCTATATTTTATGTATTATTTAAATTAATATTTCATATTATGTACTATAGCTACATAAAGGAGTAATGTGAAAATGGCGAAAAATGATAGTCATGGCTTTAATATAGAGAAACTTCATGCTGCTAAAGCCAAAATGAATGAGAGCAAAGATATAGAATTAGATATTAAAAAAAGTACACGAAGAAACTTGATTATAACAAGCCTAATTATAATTATTGGATTCGTTATAGCTTTAACCGTAATAAATCCATCTATTGTGAGATTTTCATCCTTTTCTTTTAAACCTATATAAAGAGTACATATGTGCTCTTTTTTTCTTTTTCCCAACATCAATTATTTTAGTCAAATTAAATAGTAATAATTTTGTAGATATAACTTATATTCCGCTGAATGATTTTTAAAACTAGTTATTTACTAAAAAGAAATTATTTTACAATTATTTACAAAAAGGAATTTTAAGTTTTATGTCGAATATATTCATAAAATACTTTTTGAAGGTGAGTAAACTTATGAATATGAATGATATATTATCAATTGACATGGAAATGTACTATGATTGCAAAATGAATTTTATGGTGGGTCTTTGTGAA
>NZ_JAHLEC010000134.1 GCF_018861705.1 Clostridium psychrophilum
GAAGGAAAATCAATACTGGATTAAATAAAGGTGAAGCAATAAATGCTTTGGCTAGAGCTTTATTTTTTGGAAAGCACGGAATGCTTTATGAGAAAGATATTCAAGGACAAGTACAAAGAGCTACTGCTCTCAGCATGATTATAAATTCAATAACTCTTTGGAATACGTTATATTTACCTAAAGCTATTGAGAAACTAAAAGAAACAGAAGAAGTTAATGAATTATATATGAAGCATATATCTCCTTTAGGATGGGAACATATAAATTTTATTGGACAGTATAATTTTGATGATAATTGTGATTATGATTTAGTAAATAATATGAGACCATTAAAATCAATCTAATAAAAAACAGTTACCTATTTCAATTAACTTGAATTTATGATAACTGTTTTTTCTTAATGGGACTTTTGCACAAATTGCGAGCACTACCCCCTTTAGTAATAAATACAGAATTTAGAATTTTAGATATTTTATTATTAACACTAGATAGTATAATTAATGATGGATATAATGGATATAGAAAAGGATTATATTCTATTTATGAATTTATTTTTTATGTTATTAAGGTTTATTCAGAGTAGAGATTAAAGATATATATGGGGGGGCTTAGTTTAATGAATGATTTAGGTAGCGTACGTAACAGACAGTCATCAAAATTAAATAATACTAACATAGTAAAAATCATGATATTAGATTTTTTAATTAAAGATGGAAGTTGCTATGGTTTTGAATTATCTGCTAAGATAGAAAAAATAATGAATTATATGTGGAAACCTAGTAATGGGCTAATATATCCACTACTTCGTCAGATGGAAGAAAACATGTGGTTAAAGGGTTGGTGGGATGTACCCGATAAAAAGACTCGCAGGAATTATAAAATTACAGATGAAGGAATAAAGCATTTCAAGGGTATAAAATTAATATATAAACCATTATTAGACGAATCCCTTGCTATTACACAGGGAGTATTAAATAAGATATATGGTAATAAATTATAAAAGTAATGTCTATTATGACAATGTCATAATAGACATTACTTTTATAAAAAAATATTTCATTGTAATGCATTTGTAACTTTTAACCATATCGCTGTTATGAGTATATAAATGGAAACACAACTAAAAAATTAACCCTACAAAATAAATGTAGTAGATCAGCACAAATGATTACGTTCGTTAAGTGGGTATACAGAACATAGCTGTAGCCAAAAGGAACAGGAATATTCCAAATACCTGAGTAAAATAAGTTGTTCTGTATATGTACGTTGCACAATAGCATCATTCAACACATGAGGTTTATTACGAGCTTTCAAGAGTGTTATATATTATTCTTTAGCATCGGTTAACTGACTGTCTATAAATTTGCAATCATAGGCATATTCTTAATCGGTTGCTAATTGGGTTGTGGTTTATTATTCATAAACATTCTATCCTTTCATAACATATTTTATAACAGGGGTTTTTAAAGCCTTACGTATACTCATCATATTGAAAATTTATTAATCTCTTCACGAAATATTCTTTTGCCTTTTTCTGTGAATATTATATATGTTTCACCAGTTACTTTGGCTTTTTGGTTTTTGAATCCTTATGATTAAACTATAATTCACTATAAGAAAAACCTCCCTTTATTTTCGAACTATAAGGAAAACCTACCACTATTCATCATTATTAGTCCTATAACCATACAGTAAACCCTTATTTTAGGTGTATTCTTCTTATAGTTTGTCCATTTTTAGTAGGTTTCCCTTATAGTAACCCGTTTTAAGTATGTTTTTCTTATACTCAGTCTGTCTTAAGTAGGATTTTTATATATTTCTATTCTTCCTCGGATAAAGTAGAAGCTACCTCATCATCAGCAGATTTGTCCCATCCTAATAATTTCTTTTCTAACTGCCTAAAATCCATTTTACCATCAGAGCCATCATATGTTCTTTGTTCGTAATTATTAAATGCGCCTTTAGCTTGCGATTTGAAATTGAGAACCCAATTCTCTTGAACTGCTCGTACCATCGCCCCGATATAAGAAGGCACATTATGTTTCTCTGCATAATTATCTACCACTATCTTCTTTTGTGCTATATATTCTTTCACAGATATATTAAGGTCATATTGCTTAATTGCTTTAGCAGAATCTTTCATGAATTTATCAATCTGATGAACGCCTATGGTTACTCCCAGTAATTCTTTAAACTCTGCAATTATATTGTAATCTATATCTTCAGGGATTGAGGATTTTTGATTGAATAACCCAATTTGGTCTCTATTTTCAATCTTGCTCTTTTGTTTTCGAAATTTAAAGCTTACATTTTCTACTTTCCTTTTCGCACCACTGGACTCCCATTCAACATAAAGGTCTAATTTCTTATTTATTCCTTCGACAGCGGGTAGAATAACACTTTGTCTTATGTTTGACCATAGTGGATACTCGTTGTCATCAATTCCTAATAAGAATCTTAATTTTTCTAATGTAAAGGTTCTTGTTCCGTAAATTTCATATTGTTTCAGCAATTCATATATACGGCATGTGTAAAAACTTTTTATGTACTTCCTAACATCAAAATCAAATCGAGTATAACACCCTTTGAACATCAGCAGGTCAGCAATTAAATCGGGATGAAACTGGATGCTTATTGAATTTTCATCATCATTAAAAATACAGGTTATCGCCCAATTTTTTTTTATCAATCTGCCTTTTTCGCTATATACTAGCTGTCTCTTTAATAGTCTATTTGCACTCTTAGCTAATTCCTCATATACTGTATTGTTTTTAATGTTATATTCTTTCTTGTAGTCTGAAACATAGATTGTTATTTCCTCAAATTGTGCTTTCTTTATAAGAGCTGCGACCTCCTCTGCAGACAAATTTTTATCAAGCATTATAACTTCCAATTTCATCAAAGCTAAATCTACTAGTCTATTTTCGCTCGTTGTAAATTTATAACTACCCTCTATTAATCTATTGGATTTTAAAATTTCTCTTTTCTTAACGCCGCTCTTAATTATTTCCATTATATCCACCTTTCGAAAAATTCTGACAATTTTCCTGTTTTTAATATAGTTTGGTAGTATTTTCATATACAAAAGTAGGTTTTTCATATACAAAAGTAGGTTTTCCTTATAGTTTGGTAGGTTTTCCTTATAGTAAACCCATTCAATCACAGTCATATCAATCCACGGATTGAGGAGAAACTCTTTAAACTTCTTTAAACTTTTTTAAACTCTCTTAAATAACTACACGAGGATTTACTTATAGTTGTGGATAACCTTATTTATGCATCTATTTCATTGATTATATTATACCTTATTCTCTTTTCAAAAGACATTTAGTTTGAGTAAAATATAGTATATATTTACCTGTTATTCTTTCTCATCAAAAATCATGGCGTTTATAGCCTTCACAAGCATCATGTCTACAAACTCCGATTTATTATAGCCTGTCCTATCTTTACCTGTCCCACAACCCGAATATTGAGCAATTAAGGCTACTGTGGATTCTTTTAGAATAAAAGTTACGTGTCTCTTAGCATCTTTACTTGGTTGCTTAATGCTAATTCGTATAGTGTCTTTAGTTGATTTATGTCTTGTCTCAAGCTTCTTCTTAACTTGAGCTATAGTAGATGTCTCTATTTTCTCATCAGATTTATTAGGGTTAGCTATTGCAGGCTTATCATCTATCTTAGATTGTGTAGATTGACTGACATTCTCTATATCTTTTTTAGGTATGTTTTTTTCTTTCTCTTGTAAAAGAGGATTGAGTTCTTGAGTTCCTGTTCCTAGGACGTTGCTAAACATATTTCGCTTATTCTTATTTACTGCCATTATTATATTGCCTCCAGTTCTTTTAATTCTTTTACAAATTCTATATAGGCTTTATAACCTACATTTTTCACATTATAGTAGCTAATAGGTAAATTAACCATTGATGTCTCTTCTAGTTTTATATTATTTGGTATTATAGTATCAAATGATAATTCTTTAAGCAGAGGATTGTGATTTACATAATCTATAAATTCTTTCGAAATTTTTACTCGTTTATCATATTTGTTTATTAATAAGCCTATAATATTATTTCCAATTTCAAGTCCCTCACAGAGATTTTCCCATTGTCCAATTATATTCATTGCACCTTGTATGGAGTGCATCCCAATTGAAGAGACAATAATAATGCTGTCACTAACAAATAAAGCATTTATATTTGATAGGCTCAAAGCAGGTGGGGTATCACATATTATATAATCGTATTTTTCTAGGCAATCCTTATACTTCTTTAACCATCGCTTTAAGATTGCGTGCCTCATTTGTCTAGAGATTAGTCTCATTTCAGTAGCGGTAAGTTCTTTATCGCTAGGTATTATATCAACCGTAGGCATTGCATCAATAGGATGTTCTATGATTACATCTATAGGAGCAATATCATTTTCCAGTACATCGCTAATGGAATCATAACTTTCAACCAATTGGTTTAGATAGAAATTACTAGACATATTCCCTTGAGAGTCAAAATCCATCACGAGAACTTTCTTATTCTCCTTGGCAAGGAAACCTACTAAATTAAATGCTACATTGGTTTTTCCTGTGCCACCTTTCATGGTTGCAAAGGACAATATTTTTGGTTTACTCATTTATAGCTCCCCCTTCATTATCAGTGGTTTTTTATTTATTACTAATTAATAATATTATATTACATTATTACGGATGATACAATATTTAATATAATATTGAACAAAACATGTAACATAATAATTGAACACATATTATAATAATATTAGTAATACTATTTGTAATACTTATTTAATAAAATAATTAATATTTATGTTAATAAAACTATAAATATTATTAAAAATATTATTAATATTACAATAAATAATATAACATTTATTGTAATATTTAAAAAATAATTCGGACAATTCTTTATATGAATCAGCATACTTTCCATCTTTAATATAATCATTTATAGGTTTATGTGCTTTAATAGCTTCCACGCATTTAACGCTATTATAGATAATAGTTTTGAATAGATCAATTTTGAGATATTTGTCTAGAAAATATAGCTTCTTTATAAAAGTTATTTCTTAAAATACATAATAATTTTAGTTTGTTATTGAGACAATACTGGGTTAAAGGATGTTAAATATATGTTGATGAATTATCTAACTATTCAAGTTATGATGCTGACAGTACTTTATCTGCAATGAAAGAGCTTACCCAAAATGATTATATTCTTAGGGAGAGATTGGGAAATGAAAAATGATAACTAAAAAATTATCTTTATATTGTTTATGAAGTTCCTCAAACTGTTGGTATAAACTACATTGAACCTAAACAGGAAAATCCAAGGCCACTGAAGAAACCATCAATGATATGTAAGTTGATCAGGAAGTTATTAATACATATAGAGCTTGCATTTCTAGTAAAATAAGCAAGCAATAGGGAATTAAAAATACTTAAAAGGTTTCAAGTATAGTAAGAAAAGAGTTGTTAAATAATGCTATAGTTCTTGCAACAATGAAGAATGGTAAGAATTTAGGATATATATAATCAGTGATAGACAATTGAATCAAAAATGGACCCACAACATTAGAAAAGTTAATATTTATTTTACTAATTTGATAATTAAAAACAAAAAAGCTAATATGAACAGAAAGAAACAGTTAAATAAGAGAGTACATAATAAAGAGCAGGGTAAAAAAACAAAGTACTAATGATTTTGAAAAATTAGGGAAAAAATACTATTATGGTAAAATAAGAAGGAGGTAACTGAAATTGTTAACTAAATTGTTTTAGAATTAATTTGATTTTATTTTTATAATATACATAATCAAATTGTTACTGAATAAATGAAGAGTAATATATTTGGTTGATATGTATGCATGTATACAGTACATATATAGTATATATATATTATATACATGTAACATATAATCATTAAATTAGTAACAGAGAGTATATACAAAGTATTTACAATGCATATACATTGTATTATAATATTAGTATATTAAAAAAAAATAATAATAAGTACATACATTGTATATACTTATTAAATATAGGAGGATTTATATGAATTTAGGAATAGACATCGGAAATGGTTATACAAAATTTAATGAAGGTAAGTTTGCCAGTAAGGTAAAAGTTGGTGAAATAATACATTTTGGTAAAATAAAAAAAGAAATTCATCAATTGGAGTTCAAAGGAACAAGATATATAGTTGGTGAAGGTGCTTCTTTTATAGGAGATAATAGATATTTTGAAGAATATTATAAATTATGTTTATTAACAGCAATAGCTCTTAGTACAAAAGAAGATTTTATTGATGTTAATTTAGTTATAGGATTGCCACAAAAAAAACATAAACTGTTTAGCGAGAAAATTAAAAAATATATTTTGGAATTAGGACAACAACAGATAAAAGTAGATGATAAATTGTGTACAATAAGAATTAATAATTGTTTGATTTTTATTGAAGGAGCATACCCAATTAAATCACAAGAAGAATCAAATGTTTTGGTTATAGATAATGGTGCTGGAACCATAAATGTAACACAATGGGAAGAGTTAGGAATAACAACAAGTGCAACATATATAGAAGGTATGAATAAGATGTATGCAGAAATAACTTCTTATCTAAACGCAAATAAGGAGGGTGCAGATTTTAAGCCTTCTGAAATTGAAAAAATCATCAATAAAAGAAGTGTAATTATTGATAATAAAGAAACTGATATTACAGATATAAGATCGATTGTTCAAAATCATATTATGGAAATAGCTTCATTTATCAAAAATGATTTTAAAGTTAAGAATGCTTCTGAAATTTATCTTATTGGTGGCGGTGGAGCAGACACTTTAACATATTGGCAAAAACAATTTCCAGTAATTAAATTAGTAGAAAATTGTCAGGCTATTAATCAAAATATATATGAATTAGTTGCAAATAGTGAGTTTGATGAATAATAGGAAAAGCAAACCAATACCATTTAATCTTTCAAAACCAAGAGATAGTAAATTACTGGACTATGCTGAAAAACAAGATATTGCATTTGCTTCTTATATAAAAAATTTGATTGAACAAGATATGGAAAAACATGTTGAGCAAGCTGAAGAAAATATTGAAAGTAAATCAAATATTGATGAAGCTAAGTTGAAAAAAATGATAAAGGAAGTTTTAAAAGAGTTGAGCATTACTAAAGTTGATTTAGATGCAAAAGATAATAAAAAAATAAAAATATCTAATTCACAAAAAGCAAGTATTAAAGGCGTGTTAAAAAATTTAAAATAATAATTATGTACAAAAGTAATAAGTAGTTTTATGTATTACTTTTTTATATTAAAATTTAAGAGATGGATTTTATATAAATATTAAACAAAGTAAAAGAATGTAGATATAAGAAAAGTCCCAAATATAAATTTGATAATATATTGGATTTTGCAAACAAAGTATTACAAGAAAGTGAAAATACAAATAAAGATTTTAAAGTTCATCCATTGATTGATGTAGTGAGAGTATTTGGTAGTAAGGTTTAAACTGATCATATGGTAAATTTAATTTTGAACAAATATCCTACGTAAATGTATTGCCTTATACAATGTTATGAAATGAATAAAACTTAATAAGGGTTCTCGAATGTTTCTCAATCCTTAGAATAATTTGTTAATGTATAGTAAGTAACCCATGATAATAATTTTTTAGGGGTTACTTTTGTATAATTTCAAACAGATACAAAAGTATTACATATTTTTTATTTTATAAAAGTTCGTGTTTTGAATAGGTTTGGATTCAGATGTTGAGCCGACCAAAACTATCACCATAAGTATATACTCAAATGATGATAGCCACCAAAATTGCTCAATTTCTGAAACAAGCTTAAGAACGATGCCGCGTTAGTACTACTATGGCGATTCAATCTTTTCCTTCTT
>NZ_JAHLEC010000135.1 GCF_018861705.1 Clostridium psychrophilum
TTAATTATTTTGAAAAAATTCTATTTTTGCCCATATTACAACTTCCATTTATAAAATAATGATAGCCATCATCATTTGGAATATGTTTCAATTCTTAGGTTGATGGCTATGGTCTTCTGACACGACCCCATTGTAAAATTTGGAAGCAGTGCGTACAGGTTTTACTTTCTAAATTCACTTAATCCAGTTGAAGTTACTGAATCAGTTACTATTATCGTTTTTGGGTGCTCTTCCAAAACAATTGATGAAATTAAAGCTATTAATGCATTCTTATTTATTTGCATACCATTTGAATCCACAATAGCAGCTCTGTCCACATCTGTATCAAAAATTATTCCTAAATCTGCATGATTAGCTAATACTGATTGGCTAATAGATTCCATTGCTTTCTTATCTTCTGGATTTGGAATATGGTTTGGAAATCTTCCATCTGGTTTAGTAAATTGACTACCCGTAACATCTGCTCCTAAAACCTTTAAAACTTTATCTGCAAAGAATCCTCCAGCTCCGTTACCAGCATCCACATTAATCTTAAAACCTAATAAAGGTTTATCATAATTTTCTTTGGATGCAACACCATTTCTAATAGTATGAACTAGATCTTTAGAATACTCTTCAATAAAATCAATTTTAAAAATTTTACCTTTTTTTATACAATGGTCTAATTTTTCTTCAGATGCTATTGAAAGAATTTTTTTTATATCTTCCTTTTCGCATCCACCTTCTCTTGTGAAAAATTTAAACCCATTATAGCAATAAGGTAAATGACTTGCAGTAATCATAATAGAACCATCACATTCATAATCTTGAAAAACAGTAGTCATAAACATTGCTGGTGTTGTGCTCATTCCACAATCGTATACATTACAACCCAAATCACTCAATGCCCCAATAAAAAAAGATTATAATCCTGGTCCAGATAGTCTAGAATCCATTCCGACTGCCACATTTATTTGATCATCAGCATTTACGTTTTTTTCATTCCTTAGCCATTTTACAAATGCATAAGCTATACATTTAGCAACTTCAGGTGTTAAATTAACTTCATTTCCAGAACCTTCAGTAGCAATACCTCTTATGTCTGTACCACTTTGCAACTTACACCATTTTACTATCACTCAATTATCCCCTCTACTTTGTTATAGTTTTAAAAAATGCACTATTAATATAATATACTAACTTTTCTCTATTTCAACTATATAATTTGATTTTGCAATTAATACATTTTGTTCACTTAAATAGCAAAATAAAATCCACATGTAGTATACTTCTTATACTTGGGATGGAGCCAACGGAACCGACAAAACCCACGTTAAGGAATATAGTTCCATAAACCTCCGTTTTCGGTACTTAACTATAAGCATTAGAAATAGTCACTTTATACGTTATTTTAAGCTCCAAAACTATTACCAAAAATGAAGCATCAAAACGACTCTACTATAGCATATATGGTACTTATTTTAAAATATATTTGCTTAACATAGGCAAAAGCTATATTTTATATCCAATTTATGTCTTAACGTGGGTTTTGTCGGAAATGTTGGCTCTACCCCAATATAATATAAACTGTTCCCAGTCTAAACATATTTTTAGTGATTAATCTGTTCATTGACTGGGAGCGCTTATGAATTTTCTAGTAATAATATAATTAATACTACTCTAATCTTTTTCAACTGATAATTCTAAAAAGTTATTTTTTTATTTAACTATGATGTTGGTATAGTTAATTTTATATTATTTTTATTAAAATATTCTAAATACTCAGGAATTGGTTCTTCATTGGTTATTAAATGATCTATATCATTTAGATTACAATAGGTCATGAGAGATAGTACATTAAACTTGGAAGAATCAATTGGTAAAAACACTTCAGCACTCTGCTGCACTACTAATTTTTTGATTTCATGTTCTAAAGGAGAAGAATCCGAAACACCTTTAACTAGTGAAATTCCAGTAGCCGCCATAAAAGCTTTGTTTATATTATATTTTTTCAAAAGTTCTAATGTATTAACCCCTGTAAAACAGTTTGTTTTCTTTATTAAGCTTCCTCCTATAGAAATTATATTTAAATTGTCATATGAAAATGCTTTGATTATAGCTTTTAGATTGTCAGTTAATATAGTTACATTCTTCTTGTCTTTTAAAAAGTCTATTATGTTAATAGTTGTTGTTCCTGAATCTATAAAAATTATATCTCCATCTTCTATAAATGTGGCTGATAACTTAGCTATTAGTATTTTTTCAGATATATATTTCACATTTCTTTCTTCAAATGCAATTATCTTCTTTTCATTAGAAATTACGCCCCCATAAATTTTTTTTATAGATCCTTTATCTACAAGCTTATGTATATCTCGTCTAATTGTATTTTTGGAAACATTAAAAGCCTCACATAATTTATCCAAAGAAACCGTATCACTATACAATATATATTCTTCTATATCATTCAATCTGTTATATTTCATATTTTAACTCCTCACATATATGTAATTGACTTTAATTCTTTAATATTGACTAACGTTAATAAAAGTAATATTTTTTATTGTAACTTGCTCACAATATGACCAAATATTACATAGTTGAAAAACAGTTGACAACTATATATAAATGCTGGTACAATATGCTCATAGTATATCACAAATATTTATATAAAGTTTTAAAAATTATAATAAACAACTAAATAATTTAAAAGGGGATGTTCTTTATGCAATATATTTTAGATACAGCAGATATAAGTTTCATTAAGAAAGCTATAGATTTGTATCCTATAGAAGGGGTTACTACAAATCCAACAATAATAGCTAAGGAAAAAGGAGATTTTAAATCAATAATTAAAGGGATTAGGGAAGTAATAGGTGAAGATCTTATGCTTCATGTACAATGTTTAAGCCTTAACGCCGAAACTATAGTTAAAGAAGCATTATATATTCAACAATTTGCAGGTAAAAATGTATCTGTAAAGATTCCTGTAATTCCTGAAGGAATAAAAGCTATTAAAATTTTAAAAAGCAAAAACATAAGGACGACTGCTACAGCAATATTTACAGCCCAACAAGCATTAATGGCAGCAAATGCAGGAGCTGATTATGTAGCACCATATATAAACAGAATAGATAATATATTAGGAGATGGGGCAAAAGTTGTTTCTGATATTGTCCAACTTTTTAATATAAATAATATTTCTACAAAAGTTCTTGCAGCAAGTTTTAAAAATGTAGAGCAGGTACACAAAGTATGTTTAGCAGGTGCGCATTCAGTTACTGTCAATAAGGATCTTTTTGAGAAACTAATTTACCATCCTTATACAGACTTAAGCATAGAAACTTTTATTAGCGATTGGGAAGGACAATATGGAAAAGGTAAGACTACCTTAAATGCTTAATTCTATTACTTAGTATAAAATCACCCATGGATTTAGTGATTTTTCAAGAGTGGCTATTAAGGTGGATGCCATAATAGGGCTTACCTTGTGATGAAGTTGCCCAAATTTAACATTATAATAATATTGTACTTAAAAATATTTATAAAATAAAAATCAATAAAATATAAATGTGAAAGGTGGTCAATTGGATGAATTTTTTTAAAGAAAAACAAAAAAATAAATCTTTGAATCCTATATTAGCTAAAAAAAATATTGTTATTGGTCAAAAAAGTTGTGATAAAGAAAGTGCTATTAAATTAGCAGGACAAATTCTTGTAGACAATGGATATGTAGAACCAGCATATATAGCAGGCATGATGAGTCGAGAGAAACTTACGAATACCTATATAGGTGAGGGAATTGCAATCCCACATGGTATAAATGAATGTAAGAATGCTATAATTTCTAGTGGAATTAGTGTAGTTCAATTTCCTAATGGAATCGATTATGATAGTGATGAAAAGGTATACTTAGTTGTTGGAATTGCAGGTAAGGATAATAGTCATATTTCTATTTTAGCCAATCTAGCAGAATTTATTATAGATAATAATGATAAACTAAAGCAACTTTTCACTACCAATGACAAAGAAGAAATATACAATGCATTGATTACAAAATTATAATTTCTAATTAATTCTTATTAATCAGATTTGTTTATTGCATGATTTTTTTAGAAACAAATGAAAACGTTTCAACAATATAGGGGGAGATATATTTGAAAATATTTACAGACGTTCAAACAAATGAAAATACTTCAAATTTAAAAATGAAATTTCAAAAATTCGGAAGATTTTTAAGTGGAATGGTTATACCCAATATAGGTGTATTTGTTGCATGGGGTTTAATAACAGCTTTGTTTATCCCTACAGGATGGTTCCCAAATGAAAATATTGCAAAACTTGTAACCCCAATAATAACATATGTACTTCCTCTACTAATTGGATATACTGGTGGAAAAATCGTATATGGCAAGCGTGGAGCACTAATGGGCGTTCTTGGAACCATTGGAGTTATTGTGGGCTCAACCATGCCAATGTTTCTTGGAGCTATGATTATAGGGCCAATAGGCGCCCTTATCATTAAGTACTTTGACAATATAACAGAAGGAAAAATAAAATCCGGTTTTGAAATGTTAGTTAACAATTTTTCTATTGGTATAATTGGCGGTGCCCTTGCAGTAGTATCATTTTTAGTGGTTGGACCATTAATTGGAGGGTTAAGTATTGCTATTGCTGGTGCAATGAAAGTTATTGTTAAGGCAAATTTACTCCCATTATCTGCACTTGTTATAGAACCAGCGAAAATTTTGTTTCTTAATAATGCTGTAGATCACGGTATACTTGGACCTATAGGTGTTCAACAAGCAAAAATAGTTGGTAAATCTATTTTGTTCCTACTTGTTACTAATCCTGGACCAGGACTTGGCGTTTTATTATCATATTGGGTATATAGTAAAGGTAATCTTAAAGAATCAGTTCCTGGTGCAATTATCATTCATTTTTTGGGCGGAATACATGAAATATATTTTCCGTATGTACTCATGAATCCCTTAACTTTAATCGGTGTTATTGCAGGAGGTGCTGCTGGTACATTTACTTTCACTCTTTTTAAAGTTGGTTTAGTAGCAACACCTTCACCTGGCAGTATTTTTGCTGTTCTTGCAATGACTCCAAAGGGTAATTTCACAGGCGTTATTTTAGGCGTAATAATTGCTACCATTGTTTCATTTTTGGTTTGCTCAATATTTGTTAGGCGTGAAAGTAATTCTGAGGAAGATTTTGAAAAAGCAAAAGAAACTAAAAACAAGCTTAAAGGAAACACACAGTCTACAACAAATAATTCAGTTAAAGCTACTAATGTTAAGAATATATATGTTGCATGTGATGCAGGAATGGGTTCTAGCGCAATGGCTGCAGCTGTTCTTCAAAAGAAGATTAATGCGGCGGGGCTTCATATCTCTGTAAAAAATGTGGCAATTCAGAATATACCAGATGATGCAGATATAGTTGTTACGCATATTCAACTTACACAGAGTGCTATTAAGGCAAAGCCTGATGTAGAGCACATTTCAATCACAAATTATATTAAGGATCCAAAGTACGATGAGTTAGTAAAGAGATTATCATCAAAGTAATAAAATTATTTTTATTAAAAAGCATCTATTATATTAGCATTAGTATATAAATTATACAAAGCTCTAAAAATTTTCAAAGAATATTAAAGGAGAGATAATAATATGAAAAAAGCTGTAATGTATGGAGCTGGTAATATAGGAAGGGGATTTATGGGAAAAGTATTTTCTAATTCTGGGTATGATGTATGCTTTATAGACATAGCAGAAAATATAATTGATAAACTTAATACTGATAAGTGCTATCCAGTGAGAACTGTGTATGATAATAATTACACAGAGGAAACTGTAGAAAATGTTAGAGCCGTAAATGCTATGGATAACCAAGCAATAGAAGAAATCGCTTTTTGCGACATTATGGCAACAGCTGTAGGCGTAAATGTATTACCAAAGATTGTTAGCGTTATCTGTGAAGGAATAAAAAGACGTATTCAAATAGGTAAAAGTAGTTTAGATGTAATACTATGTGAAAATCAACTAAATGCAGATAAAATTCTTAGAAATTTGATTGAAGAAAATATGAGATCAGAGTATAAAGGATGGTTGGATGCTAATTTAGGCCTTGTGGAAGCATCTATTGGTAGAATGGTACCAGTAATGACATCTGAAATGCAAGAAGGTAATATATTAAGGATATGGGTAGAACCATATTGCATTCTACCTGTAGATAAGCTTGGGTTCAAGGGAAATATTCCAAATTTAAAAGGTTTAGTTCCATTTACACCATTTGAATTTTATATTAAGCGCAAGTTATTTTTACACAATATGGGACATGGGATGTGTGCATATTTAGGTTATCAAAGGGGATACACATATATTTGGCAATCTGCACTAGATGATAAAATACAAAAAAAAGTAAAAAGTGCCATGATGGAGGTTGCGAAAGCATTAAATAAAAAATATGGCGTATCATTGGAAGAACTTGTTGCTCATATTGATGATTTACTTGAAAGATTTGCAAACAAGTTGTTAGGTGATACTATTGTACGAGTCGCTCGAGATCCTGCACGGAAGCTCAGAAATAATGATAGATTTGTAGGAGCTGCTTTACTTTGTGTAGAACAAGGTTTCAATTCACAGCCTATTGTAGATGGAATAGTATCTTCTTTGTATTTTGATAATCCAAAAGATACTTCTGCGTGCGATTTACAAAAGGATATGGCTAAATATGGGATAGAGTATATTGTATCAGAATATATGCAACTAAAAAAAAATTCACCTATTTATAAAATGATTTCAGATACATACAAACGTAGTAAATTTTAGTCTTATAGGAGATGCAGTAATTATGAGAAAGTAAATCATATTCATAATAAAACTATTATTTTATGAATATAGCTACGTCTCATACAGTTATATTTCTAAGAAATCAAATAAAATCATACAAACTAAAATGAGTGCTAATCACATTAATTTAATTTTTTCTCAGATAAAAGAGAAAGAACTATTCTATTTTATGATATGCTCCTCTCAAGTGAACTGCTCCCTGTCAAGTGAATTAAACCCCTTTTATTGGACAAAGTATTATAATTGTTTATAGAAGGGGTGATTTTTTTGAAAATAAAATACAAGTTTTAAAAACGTTTAGAAATACTTGATGAATGGAAGAAAGCGAAAAATGGCTCACGCAATGCTCTAGCAAGAAAATATGATGTTGCTACCCAAACAATACGGGGCTGGGGAAAAATTCAGGAGTTACATGGCGATAGTGCGCTTGTACCTCGTGATGGAAAACGGAATAAATATACAGGTGACTTTCGAATAAAAGTTGCAGAAGAATTAATAAATAGTGGTCTTTCAAAACATGAGATATGTTCTAAATACAATTTTAAGGAATCTTTAGTCCTCAGATGGAAAAAACTCTATATTGAAAATGGCAAAGAATTTTTAGCTATATATTATCGTGGCCGAAAAAAAGGAGAACCTATAAAGAATATAATCAGTACTTGTAAAAAATTAAGACTAAACGATTTACAGACAAAAACGGAGAAGGCTCTTTACAATGAAAACGAGCGTCTTCGTGCGGAGCTAGATTACACAAAAAAATTGAATGTCTTAATTCAATCCAGGCAAGTATCAAAGAAAAGGTAACAGTAATCTATGAATTAAGGCATAAATACACAATCACGCTGCTTTTAGATATAGCACGAATCCCACACAGTGTTTACTATTATTATATAAAACGAAAGAACAGACTAGATAAGTATGTGTAGACTTGTAGTTTAATATATCCTGATAATATAAGTGATTTGCAAATTTAAGTAACCTTTAAAATATAAAAAGGATAAATGAATGTGTTAATTAAATTTAACATTCCTT
>NZ_JAHLEC010000136.1 GCF_018861705.1 Clostridium psychrophilum
ATATGTGTCTTTGAATCCAATAAAAGAAGAAGAACTTCTCATTATAGAAAAGGCATCATCATAAAAAAATTAAATGTATAAATTGCGACAACTATGTTGACAAACTCCGGTTACGCCAAGTGCAACTATTTCATATGTGTTAAATATTAGTGCCATAGGTTTAAATAGTAGACTTAATAAAACTAAAATAGGAGCTATAAATAAAATTATTTGTAAACTTGAACCTATGGCGATTTCTATTGCAATGACCATTTTTTTTTGGATACTTCGTGGTCTACTCCGTACAAATCTTTGTGGGTGAAAAATGAAAAATATAAACTACAAGAATAGACTATAAGCATCACTATTGCTATAACTATACTAAGATTTTCATAGTTTACTGGGTTTAAATTTAATGTGCTTAAGTTACCGGTACAGACTGCAGGTATTACTAAACTTATTACTGCTAAAGTTAGCAAACTTACAGAAATATTTACACCCTCTTTAGCGAATTTCTGAGACTTGTTTTTTAAGCCACCCATAAACATGCTTAGTCCCCATACTAGTAATACATTTCCTATCATAGAACCAGCAATAGATGCTTTAACTATATCAAATAGGCCTTCCTTTAATGCAAAAATGATAAGATTAGTTCTGTTACATTACCAAATGTTGCGCTTAAAAATCCCCCCAAGTTTAGCCCCAGTATACTTAGAGAGTTCTTCAGTGACTTGCCCGAGCAATGCAGCTAATGGTACTATTGCAAGTGCTGTTATTAGAAATCGTACACTAGGTCCACCTATGTTTATGTAATGAAGTACAATACTAATAGGTATAAAAATTAATAGATAATATATTTTTTTCATTCTTAAAATCATCTCCCTTTAAAATAGACATTTAGTTATTTTAAACATTATTATTTGATGTGGAACATTCAAGCGTGAGAGCTAGACACTAAGGTGATGGTTTAATTATAACTGATTTTCATCTATTATTGATAAAGATAATTTCTATATAATAACAATATATTCATAACACTTAAATTAAAGACAATAAAAAAAGACTCTTTAAAGTCTTTTTTAGTATATTTTTATATTTGTTTCATTTGGTGTAGGAGTTGTATTGTTATTATCGTGTAATGCTAGATTTGATAAATCTAGCATTACAGCAGCTCTATACCGATCTGGTACTTTTTGAATTGTTCTTAATCCCGACTTTACAAGCCTGTAATACATATCAACCATTTGCGAACTCCCTTTCGTTATAAACGTTTTCAAATCACCAATATTAATAGAATTATATAAGACAGTTATATAGTATATTATTTACATAAATCCATTTAATATACATCCAGTACTATATTAAATAGATTTATTATATTATTGATAATAGTAAGTATGTCTTATTGGCTTAGCGGTAACATTATAAGAAAATCTTCATATAAACTAAAAAGCGAGTAAATTAATATGAACTATTGTAGAAAAAACAAATATAGTCATAATATTGCTTTAATAATCAATTATATTTTATAAATAAATCATAAATACAAAACAAATGAAATAGGCTTTATGCCAATACTATATATTTTATGTTATGATGTAAGAAAAGAATATTATAAATTTATGAAATATTATAATTTCCTATTAAAAATAAAGTTTTGCCATGTTTCGAGCCAAAGAAAATTGAAATATACTCTCATATGGATAGAAACGTAGAAATAATATAGATATTAGTAAAAAGATCTTTCATAATATTTATTATGACAACATTTTTTAAAATATATTTTTGTAAAAAAAAGGAAATGACATTCTTTTGTAGAATTTATAAATAATAGAAAGCAAAACTTAAATATGAAGGGGATTACAAATATGGAAGATTCTAAAATAAATATAGTCATTGCAGATGATAATAAAGAATTTTGTAATATTCTAAAGGATTACCTATTATTGCAAAATGATATGGATGTTACAGGAATTGCAGAAAATGGGGTAGAAGCATTAAAATTGATTGAGGAGAAAAAACCTGATTTGGTAGTGCTTGATATAATTATGCCAATTCTTGATGGGTTGGGAGTCCTAGAAGGATTACATAAAATGGACCTAAATCCAATGCCACGTATAATCGTATTATCAGCAGTAGGTCAAGAAAAAATAACACAAAGAGCCATATCACTCGGTGCTGATTATTATGTTATTAAACCTTTTGATATGGAAGTATTCATTAAAAGAATAAGGCAGACATTGAATAATACTATATGCGGCAATGAGATAAAAAAAACGTTTGTTGATGTTGCAGATACTCAAGTTGAAATTAAAAAAAGTAAAGGCCAACCAGTTGATATGATTGCGCAGATAACTAGTATTATTCATGAAATTGGAATCCCTGCTAATATAAAAGGGTACATGTATTTAAGGACAGCTATAAATATGGTAGTGAATAATACTAGGCTTTTGTCATCAGTTACAAAAGAATTGTATCCATCAATAGGTAAGGAATTTAATACTACTGCGAGTCGTGTTGAAAGAGCAATGAGACACGCAATAGAAGTTGCGTGGACTAGGGGAGAAGTAGAAACAATTAATAAAATATTTGGTTATACTATTCGTAATGAAAAGGGCAAACCTACTAATTCAGAATTTATAGCAATGGTAGCTGATAAGTTAAGATTAGAAAATAGAGTTAGTTAGTTAGTTAGTTGCGTGGTACCAACGTTTAAAGAAAAATCCACATCTACCTATTATTAAAAAACCTTGTGGAATTGGTTTGAAATTGTTTCTAAACCTATAAATATTTATTTTTCAAAGTGATAAACTTTTCTATTTATTGGGTGTGATAAACCAATAATAGGGAGGTTTATTTTTATGGGAAAAATCGACATACAAATTGATTGTTTTATGGATTTTATGGTGTGAAATTTACTAGAATGTTATATGTATATTAAAAATATACATTCTTGAAATGAGTTATATCGAAAAAAAATTACTATAGAATGCAAGAGAGGTGCTATGTTTTCAATCTATATTACCCTATTGGCTGGAGAATAAATAATATAAATCTTATTGTTATTAGTTATTAATCCGAAAAATATAAAACTAAGTATTGTTTATAAATCAAAAACTAATAGATATAAATAGAAATAATGGAAGCTGAATGAGATAGTAAGTTTCTAAAGTAATGTTAGCTTAATTTATTAGGCTACTTTTGTTAAATAAAAAAGAAAATTTAAATTTATTGATATATATACGCACTATACCTCGAGTATAGATTTGTTCCCATATACAAGATGAAACGTGTTGTATATATATATCAGTAAATTCAAATTTTATAAATTTTAATAAATCATTTAAACCATAATTTTATTTCTCTCTCAGCGCTGCTTTTACTGTCGGATGCATGAACAGAATTTTCCCTTCCGTTTATTGCAAATAAATTTCTTATAGTCCCAATGCTTGCTGTCTTAGGATCTCTAGAACCATTTATTGTTCTGATTTTAGAAATTGCATTTGTACCTTCAAATATTATAGCTATAACATCACTTCTTGTTGTATAAGAAACTAAATCATTAAAGAACGGTTTTCCAACATGTTCTTTGTAATGTTCCTCTGCAAGTTCTTTAGAAACAGCGATTTTTTTCATCTTTAATATAGTAAGTCCATTGGATTCGTAAATACTTATTATCTTTCCAACAATGTTTCTTTCTACTGCATCTGGTTTTATTAAAACTAAGCTTTTTTCTATGATAATCTCCTCCAATTAATATTTTTTATTTAATATATTTATATGAAAATATATTAAATAAATATAAATAATGCTCTTTTAAATAATAGCATCAGCCTTATTTATTTAAAAACTTATTTAAAATTTGTTTTATTTCCATTACTATTTTAACACAGTATTTCAACATTAGACTAATTAAATAATATCAAATCAATATTAAATAAATAATTTAAGGTTGTCTTTAGTATAATAAATAAATCATAAGGGCATAATTCGAAGATAATTACTCTTCTGAAGGGAATGATGACCTTATGATGTTTAATAAAGTAGAGATATGTGGAGTAAATACTTCAAAATTACCAAAACTAAAAGAAAAAGAAATGAAGGAGTTAATATTTAAGTCACAAAATGGTGAACCTGGGTGCAGAGACAAGATTATTGAAGGAAATTTACGATTAGTCTTAAGTGTAATAAAGCGATTCAATAGTAGAGGAGAAAATGCAGATGACTTATTTCAAGTTGGATGCATTGGTTTAATGAAATCCATTGACAATTTTAATTTAAGTCTAGATGTTAGATTCTCAACATATGCAGTTCCTATGATTATAGGGGAAATAAGAAGATATTTAAGGGATAATAATTCTATAAGAGTTAGTAGGTCTTTGAGGGATATTGCATATAGAGCATTACAAGTTAGGGACAGATTGACAAATGAAAATAATAAAGAACCTACAGTAGCACAAATAGCAAAAGAGTTAAAATTGCCAAGGGAAGATGTGGTATTCGCTCTAGATGCTTTGCAAGAGCCTGTATCATTATTTCAACCAATTTACCATGATGGCGGTGACGAAGTCTATGTAATGGATCAAATAAGGGATACTAAAAATTTAGATAATAGTTGGCTTGAAAACATATCGATTAAAGAAGGAATGAACAAATTAAAAGATAGAGAAAGGTTAATCCTAAATTTGAGATTTTTTGAGGGAAGAACTCAAATGGAAGTAGCTGATGAGATAGGTATATCCCAAGCACAGGTATCTAGAGTAGAAAAAAACGCATTAAAGCATATGAAAAAATATGTATAGCATTTACATTATAAGAAGTGATTTTTATAAAGTTTTAACATAACACTTCTTATTTACTTTGATTTGTTTAAATAACCATTAATTACTATGAGTATTTTTTATAATAATGCACAATATAATAGTAGAAAAAATAAATATAAAATATAGAGGAGGTTATTTATATGTCAAGAAGTAGAGTATTAGTTCCAGAGGCAAAAGCTGGGTTAAACAAATTTAAGATGGAAGCTGCAAAGGAAGTAGGAGTAAATCTTACCGATGGTTACAACGGAGATTTAACCTCAAGAGAGAATGGTTCTGTTGGAGGACAAATGGTTAAAAAAATGGTTGAGTCTTACGAAAAGAATTTATAAAATAATTTTATCTTATTAAATTAGTATCTATAGAGTAAATACATTATATAAAATGTTTACTCTATAGATGCTTTTTTTATGAAAATTATCGTACTGTTTTTTTTACAAAGTCTTCAGAATTCACTATGTACCTTGTATGAAGTCCTTGACCTATCTTGCCTAAGTCATCAAAAGCTTCTACTTTATAAAACAACTTTTTACCTTCTATTTTTTCAAGTATTGCCTCAGCTCTAACCGTTACACCAATAGGTGTTGATTTTATGTGTTTAACACTAATCTCTATACCAACGGTTGTAAAACCATCAGGTAGTTTTTGTTGTACACAATTCATTGCTGCATTCTCCATAAGAGCAGTCATAGCAGGAGTGGCATAAACGTCTAAACTCCCAGAGCCGTAAGAATTTGCGGTATCATTACTGGTTACAGTAATTTCAGTAGTAAACTTTAAGTCTTTATTTAAGTTGAATTCCAATTTTATCACTCCATTCTATTTATTTTTGTAGTCATAGAGATATGGTATGTTATTATATTAACATACTATGATATTATATTAACACCATTATTAAAGTGTATCAAGCAATTTAATATTGATTATGATAAAAACAAAATATAACTTTATTTAATATGGAATATTTTACACTTTATTGCATAATACTTATATTATACGCAATAAAGTGGTGGTGAGATAAACATGAAAACTAAGAAAACGAGAAAAATATCAAATGTATTTACTGTAACAATGTTATTCCTATTTATTTTTATTATAGTTATTACTGTACATAACAACATTAAAAACACAAAGGTAAATAATGTAGTGAAGATTTCGTCATTTAATTTAAGTGATGATGCTATAATGTATAATACAAAAGTAGTTTCGAGTGTTACTAAAATTAAAACTCAAGATGCAAAGAATGATAATCTTTTAAAGGAGAAAATGCTTAACAGAGCAAAGGCAATGACTGAAGTAAAATGGATCCCTGATTATAATTTACGTGATAAGAATTGTAACTTTACTTTTATTAAAGGAAAAACATATAAGGGGGTACCATATAGTATGGCATTATATCAGGTATCATCCCCGAGAAATTTTTTATCTAAGATTAATAACAGTAGGGTGATTTACGGTAACGACTGTTCTGGATTAGTTAGTACTGCTTGGGGCATAAAGAGACAGACTACGCTTTCTCTTTATAATGATATAAAGAATGGCAATAAAATAGGAAATAAATACGTATGCAAAATATCTTGGGATGATTTAAAGCCTACAGATGCTTTGCTTTTGGATGATGGTAAGGGAAAAGGACATATTATGTTGTATATTAATTCTGATATTAAAAACAGTAATAATTTAAATGTCTATGAACAAAATATATCGACGATATCACCATATGAGCCAATTCCAGTGGCAAGAAAAGATGTAAGGTCTAAAAGCAAATTAATAAAAAAGGGGTATATCCCTATAAGATTAGTTGAAAACATATAATGTACTGACAAACAAGGCATATAAATATAAGGACAGGTGTTATGGATTAAGCCAATGTTCCTATGCTTATTTAACTTATTAAATGTAAAAACTTATTACTAAATGTGGTAAACAATGATAATATTATATAGATAGTTAAGATGTAATTATAAATATATAATATTAAAAACAAATTGGTTATGAAGCATTATTTTAGAGAAGTAACCTTGCACACGAGATATAAAAAGGAGATTATTTTTATGAATTTAATAAACAAGGAACTAATACATATCCTCATTGTCGATGATGAAGAGAGTATAATTGAATTTATAAAAATGGGACTCGAGGCCGAAGGATACGTCGTTCATACTGCTTCTAATGGAAATGATGCAGTCTATTTGGCAAAAAAAATAAAGCCTCAAATAGTTATATTAGATGTAATGCTTCCGGGAATGAATGGTTATGAGGTGTGTTTTGAAATAAAAAAGACCATTAAGACTTCAATAATTATGTTAACAGCTAAGCATGATATAGATGCACGTGTTCATGGATTAAATATAGGGACAGATGATTATATGTCAAAGCCATTTAGCTTTAAAGAATTGGTGGCTCGTATTAATGCAAGACTTAGGAATAGCTTTCCTGAACTTGATGAAGTAAAGACAATTGGTTCATTTGTTATAAATGATGGTGCACATGAAATTACAATGAAGGATAAACTTTTAGCATTATCTCCGACTGAATATAATTTGCTGAAATATTTGCTTTTTAATAATGGGTTAGCTTTAAGTAAACGAACTATTCTTGAAAAAGTTTGGGGGTTTGATTTTAATGGTGAGGAAAATATTGTTGAAGTGTACATTAGATATTTACGAGATAAAATTGGAGACACTGACCATTGCATTATTTGTACCATTCGTGGAGTTGGTTATAAGGTAGTATTAAATGAAAAGAATTAGGAATATATTAAAAACAAAGAGTTTAAAATCCCTATGTGTTAAGATAGTTGTCGTAGAGAGAAATATAGTATACTATACTGTATAGGCTTTACGAGAGGAGCAATAAAACATGGTGAGTAAAATTGGCTATTCTGAAGAAG
>NZ_JAHLEC010000137.1 GCF_018861705.1 Clostridium psychrophilum
TAGAAATGAATAAAAATAAACATTAACATTAATAAAGATAAGTAAGAAATCATTCGTATTATTTAAAGAAGGTTTCTTATCAAACTTATAATTAGATTATACAAGGGGGATTTTATTATGCCATTATTAATTGTAGCTTTAGGAGTTGTGTTATTATTAGTTCTTATGATAGCTTTTAAATTAAATGGTTTCTTGTCATTAATTCTTGTAGCATTATCAGTAGGAATTTTGGAAGGTATGCCACTCCCAAGTGTTGTTCTTTCTATTACGAAGGGCGTTGGTGGTACATTAGGCACTCTAGCACTAGTACTTGGGTTTGGCGCTATGTTAGGTAAGCTTATGGCAGATAGTGGTGGAGCTCAAAGAATAGCTCTTACGTTGATTGATAAGTTTGGGAAAAAACATATACAATTAGCAGTTATAATAACCGGGTTTATTGTTGGTATTGCTTTATTTTATGAAATAGGTTTTGTGCTTTTACTTCCATTAGTATTTTCTATAGCAGCAGCTGCTGATATTCCACTTTTATATATAGGAGTTCCAATGGCAGCAGCACTTTCAGCAACTCATGGATTTTTACCACCACATCCAGGCCCTACAGCTATAGCTGCTATTTATAAAGCAGATTTGGGCAAAACTTTAATTTATGGTATTGTTTGTGCGGTGCCAGCAGTAATTCTTGCGGGTCCTGTACTTACAAAATTCTTAAAACATATGGAACATGATATACCAAAAGGTTTATATAATCCTAAGATATTTACGGATAAACAAATGCCTAGTTTTACGATAAGTGTGTTTACAGCTTTAGTGCCAGTAATACTTATGGCAGCAAGGGCAATAGCTACTATTAATTTACCAAAAACTTCACCTATATTAAATTACACTAATTTTTTAGGTGATCCAGTAATAGCACTTCTTATAGCTGTACTTTTAGCTATATTCACTTTTGGACTAAACATGGGCAAAAAGATGCCTGAAGTTATGAAAACTGTAACTGAATCAATAGCAGCTATTGCTATGATACTATTAATAATAGGTGGAGGCGGAGCATTTAAACAGGTTTTAGTAGATAGTGGAGTTGCAGATTATGTTGCTCAAATTATGAAAGGATCAGCTATTTCACCATTATTACTTGCATGGTCAATTGCAGCAATACTTAGAATAGCATTAGGATCTGCAACAGTAGCAGGACTTACAGCAGCAGGCATTGTAGGACCATTAGTTATAGCAACAGGTGCTAGCCCAGAACTTATGGTACTCGCAACAGGTGCAGGAAGCCTAATATTCTCACATGTTAATGATCCTGGATTTTGGATGTTTAAAGAATATTTTAATTTATCAATACCTGAAACGTTAAAATCTTGGTCAGTACTCGAAACCATAATTTCTGTGGTTGGTTTAGTTATGGTTTTATTATTAAATATGGTTATACATTAAAATATTATATAGGAGTAGCTTGCTTCTCCTATATAAGTCTTTTTTAGAGGAGGAACATATATTATGGATAAACAACAATTTGGAGTTATAGGTATAGGCGTCATGGGCAAAAATCTGGCGATTAATATTGAAAGTAAAGGAATATCTGTTTCGGTATACGATCTAAATAAAATTACGACGAAGGAGTTATTAATAGAAGAAAAGGGGAAAAAATTCAAAGGAACATATTCTCTAGAGGAATTTGTAAATTCACTAGAAACTCCAAGAAAAATATTGATGATGATAAAGGCAGGGAGACCTGTTGATGAAACTATAGAAAAATTAATACCACTTATATCAAAGGGTGACATATTAATTGATGCTGGCAATTCATTTTTTATGGATACAATACGTAGAAGCAAAAAACTTGAAGAGATGGGTTATAAATTCATAGGAACAGGAGTTTCAGGGGGAGAAGAAGGAGCGTTAAAAGGGCCATCGATTATGCCAGGAGGAGATTTTGAGGCTTATAAATTAGTTGAACCCATTCTTACTGCTATATCAGCTAAAGTAGATGGAGAACCTTGTTGTACATATATTGGTGCAAATGGAGCTGGCCACTATGTAAAAATGGTTCATAATGGTATAGAATATGGAGACATGCAACTTATTTGTGAAGCTTATGCACTCCTAAAACAAGTTGCGGGTCTTTCTAATGATCAGATTCATAATATTTTTGCAAAGTGGAATAAGGGAGAACTTAATAGTTATCTAATAGAAATAACTAGTGATATATTTGCACAAAAGGACAATGAGTCTGGGAAATATATGGTGGATATAATCTTAGATAAAGCAAGGCAAAAGGGAACAGGAAAATGGACTAGTCAAAGTGCTCTTGATTTAGCCGTGCCTATACCTACAATAACAGAATCTGTTTTTGCACGTTGCATGTCCGCAATAAAAGATGAACGAATTATTGCAAGTAATGTATTAGAAGGGCCAAGTATAGAATTTAAAGGGGATATAGATAAGTTTATAGAAGCTGTAAGGCGTACTCTTTATACAAGCAAAATATGCTCATATGCTCAAGGGTTTGCGCTAATGAGAGCTGCATCAGTGCAGTATAATTGGGATCTAGAATATGGAAAGATTGCTAAAATATTTAGAGGTGGGTGTATTATTCGTGCACAATTCCTCAATAAAATAAATGATGCTTATGAAAAAAATGCAAATCTTAAGAATTTAATGTTAGATTCGTATTTTAAAGATATCCTTCAAAGTTATCAAATGGACGTTCGCTTTGTTGTATCTACAGCTGTAAATTTAGGAATTCCAATTCCTTCAATTTCAAGTGCATTAACATACTATGACAGCTATAGAAACGCAAAACTGCCCGCAAATTTACTTCAGGCTCAGAGAGATTATTTTGGAGCACATACATTTGAAAGAAAAGATAAAGAAGGAACATTCCATCATGAATGGGTAAAAGAAAGTAAGAAAAATTAGTGAATATAAAACCTGTAGTTGTATTTTTAGACTGCAGGTTTGTTTTATCATTTAAGTTTTAGAAATATAATATAAACTTCCTTTGTGTTTTAAAAGATATAATAGCAATTTTTATATGTGTTATTGAATAATATATGGAATGTATTAGTATAATATATACTATGATTCTATGGGAGCTATTTTAAAAAAAAGGAGGAATTTAAATGGATAGACAACAAGTTGGAGTTCTAGGTATAGGGGTTATGGGCAAAAACTTGGCATTAAATATTGAGAGCAGAGGAATATCCGTTTCTGTGTATTCAAGGAATAGAATTACTACAGAATCTTTTTTGATAGAAGCGAAAGGGAAAAAGATAAAGGGTGAATATTCTATTGAGAAATTTGTGAATTCTCTAGAAACTCCAAGGAAAATATTAATTATGATTAAAGCAGGAATGTCTGTTGATGAAACTATAGATAAATTAATACCATATATCGCAAAAGGAGATATATTAATTGATGGGGGCAATTCATTTTTTATGGATACAATACGTAGAAGCAAAAAACTTGAAGGGTTGGGTTTCAGATTTATAGGCACTGGAGTTTCAGGTGGAGAAGAAGGAGCCTTAAAAGGACCAGCAATTATGCCTGGAGGAGATTTTGAGGCTTACAAAATAGTTAAGCCGATTTTTAATGCTATATCTGCAAAGGTAGATGGCGAACATTGTTCTACGTATATAGGTCCAAATGGTGCAGGTCATTATGTAAAGATGGTTCATAATGGCATAGAGTATGGGGACATGCAACTTATTTGCGAGGCATATTCACTTTTAAAGGGAGTAGCAGGGCTAACAAATGATGAAATTCATGATGTTTTTGCAAAGTGGAATAAGGGTGAACTTAATAGTTATCTAATAGAAATAACTAGTGAAATATTTGCACAAAAAGATAGTGATTCTGGCAAATATATGATTGATATTATTTTAGATAAAGCGGGACAGAAGGGAACAGGAAAATGGACTAGTCAAAGTGCTTTAGATTTAGAAGTACCAATACCTACTATAACAGAAGCTGTTTATGCACGTTGTTTGTCTTCAATTAAAGAGGAAAGAATTGCTGCAAGTAACATGTTAAAAGGACCAAATACAAAATTTGAAGGAAACATTGATGAATTTATTGAGGCGGTAAGAAAGGCTCTTTATGCAAGTAAAATATGCTCGTATGCACAAGGATTTGCACTTATGAAAGTAGCATCAGTGGAGTATGGATGGGACCTTAAATATGGGGAAATTGCTAAAATATTTAGAGGAGGTTGTATTATTCGTGCTCAATTTCTTAACAAAATAAATGAAGCTTATGAAAAGAATTTAAATGTAGAAAATTTGATGCTAGATTCATATTTTAAGAATATACTTCTAAGTTATCAAAAGGACTTAAGGTTTGTTGTATCCACAGCTGTAAATTTAGGTGTTCCAGTTCCTGGATTTTCTAGTGCAGTAATGTATTATGATAGTTATAGAAGTGCTAAACTTCCAACAAATTTGCTTCAGGCTCAGAGAGATTATTTTGGAGCTCATACATTTGAAAGAGTAGACAAAGATGGGATATTCCATCATGAATGGGTAAAGACTTTAAAGGAAGAATAGAGTGAAAATTATAAAGCCAAAAAGCGTAAAAAATGCGCTTTTTTTATTTGTAATAAAATAAAATACCTTACTAAGGTACATAAACATAGGGACTTATTGAATAAAGAAATTTATATGACAAATATGTTCCATTCTTCGAAAATATGATTCTAAGCTAGAAAGCTGATTTTTAATTGTAAAAGCTGCTAAATTAATTATACAGTTTTTATAATTAAAGTAATATAGGTAGTTTATTAAATCATCTCCTGGGTTGCTGCAATATTAACAACTTTGGAAGTAGATTTAGACTTCCACCAAAGCAATTTTTCTAGGCTAGACAACTGCCACTTATAGAAGAGGGCAGACTTGAAGCTTCCAAAATGTTGTTAAACTTATAAAAATTGTTTCCTATTATTGTATAAGAACTTATATCCTAAATTTAGAGATAAGAAAATTGTTGTACAAACGGAGCAGCAAATAGCAATCATAATAGCTATTTGGTACATAATGGCTGTGGTAGGTAATGTACCTGATAACATTTGTCCAGTCATCATTCCCGGTAAAAAAATTATTCCCATTCCCAACATGGAATTCATTGTAGGAATTAAGGCAGTTTCTAAAGCATTATTAGCAAAAGGCTTTAGAATATCTTTAGGTTCTACTCCTAAATTGAGTAATGTACTAATTTTATTCTTTTCCTTACTTATGTCATCCATAAAGGTTTTTATTGCAATATTTACTCCGGTCATAGCGTTTCCTATAATCATACCTGCAAGTGGTATAGTATATTGAGGGTTAAATATAGATTTTCCAACAACTATAGTTACAAAAAAAATTAAAACAAAAAGCCCTGAAAATGTTAAAGAAGCACCTATGGCAATTTTAAAATTGGTATTTAAATCTTTTCTACCTTGAATCACTCTATGTATAGAAAATGATATCATAAGTATTAAGAAGATTATAGTAAATAGTGGATTTGGATTTTTAAACACATATTGAAGTATGTAACCTACGATTACAAGTTGAACTGACATTCTTAAACTTGCAATTAAAAGAAGTTTTGCTTGATTAACCTTAGATTTTTTCATAATTATTAGTACTACAATTAGAAGTAAATAAATAAGTGAAAACTGAAAAAGACCAAGTTCTACTGCACCTTCCATGTTTATGCCTCCTTTACTATTTCAATTTTATGTTCGCAAAATTCATCAAGGATAGCTTTATTGTGGCTTACAATTACAAGATCAATATTTTTTGTCATGCAGAAGTTTTTTATGTTAATCATTATTTTATGGCTGTTTTTTTCATCTAATGCAGAAGTAGGTTCGTCAAGCAATATAACACTTGGGCATAATGATAAAAAAATAGATATATAAACTCTTTGACGCTCGCCACCGGATAGTGTAGATGCTATTTGGTCAAGAGGAACATTTACGCAGCAAAGATTAGTAATGTATGCTATATATTCCTTTGTAGGTGGAGTTTTTTGTCTTAGTTCATAAAAAGTTTTAAAATTATCCGTTATGCTTTCATCAAATAGAAAAACCTCCTGAGAAACTAAACTTACTTCACGTCGTAGATTAATTGGGTCATAGGAGTTTATTGGTTTTCCTTTATATAATAATTCACCAGATGTCGGATTTATAGATTGATTAAGTAGTTTTAAAAATGTGCTTTTTCCGCATCCACTTTCTCCAACTATAAAATTAACTTTACCTTGCTCAATTTTTATATTTTTATAAATCAAATTAGATTTATAAACAAGGTTACTTGCTTGAAATAATAGCTTATTCATTATATTTCCTTTCTCATTCATATTTTTGCGTATATATTATTAATTATATTTATCTTTCATAAGTCATTATAACATGCTATCTACTATATCATACATATTAAGAGGTACATATATTAACAGTTATCTTACTTTAATATAGGATGGTTTTGTTAAAATGTGTAATGAGCAAGAAAATAGTCACTAAAATTAAAAAATATATAACTATAATAACTAAAAACATATATTTCGTACAAAGATACTATATAATAAAGGTGTACGAATAACATTGGGCAATATAGAATAAATACACAGTGTGTGTAAAATTATGTATAAGTATGTGTTTTTAGATATTTAAGTCAAAATTAATAAAAATTAATTTTGACTATTATTGATAGACAATTGTAACTAGAAAATATATCTTTCGAGGAAGTGATTTAATTGAGTGAAAAGAAATGCTCATCATGTGGGGCAGCAATTGATATAAATGCAACTGAGTGTAAATACTGTGGTGAACCTGTAAATGTACAAGTTCAATATCATCCACAACAGGTGCAACAACATAAGCAACAATATTATAATCGTTATCCAATATACACTCCAGCTGGCATTCGACAAACAAATAAAAATAAAATTATAGCAGGATTACTTGCCATTTTTCTTGGAGGTATTGGTGTTCACAAGTTTTATTTGGGTAATATCAAAACAGGATTCTTATATTTGATTTTTTGTTGGACTTATATACCAATAATACTTGGAATAATTGAGGGAATTATGTATATATCATCAAGTGATGATAATTTTTATGACAAATACATTAATAAGTAGTCAATAGTAATAATCAAGAATGATAATATTAAAATTTTAGAATACCAGTTGATGTGATGCAAAATCACTTTAACTGGTATTTTATTTTCTAATATTGGCGAGTAACGTCACAATAATAGTTTTTAATCATAAGATAGTAAAATAGTGAAATATACGTAAATGATATTAAGATTATCCCACAAAAAGCTTGTAATTACTTCCAAACGTAGTAATTATGATATAATAATATCAAAATCAGTACGTAGAGGAGGATTACTATGTTTTGCAAAAATAACGTTCA
>NZ_JAHLEC010000138.1 GCF_018861705.1 Clostridium psychrophilum
TTTTTGCAAAACATAGTAATCCTCCTCTACGTACTGATTTTGATATTATTATATCATAATTACTACGTTTGGAAGTAATTACAAGCTTTTTGTGGGATAATCATGTTATAAATTATATATCATTTTGATGTGCAATATTAATAATTATTTTAATACATTCATAAATACAAGAACTAGCAAAAATACACCAACACATATTCTATATATTGCGAATACTCTCATAGGTTTTTTCTTTAGGAAGTTTATAAATTTATCTACAACTATAATAGCAACTATAAAGGATACAACAAAGCCTACGATTAACGATATAATCTCTATCGCAGTAAGAGCCATTTTAGCTTTAAATAATGTTAGTGCAGTGGCTCCAATCATTGTAGGAATTGCAAGGAAGAAGGAAAACTC
The DNA here is from genome assembly GCF_018861705.1 of Clostridium psychrophilum. Lineage (GTDB taxonomy): Bacteria > Bacillota > Clostridia > Clostridiales > Clostridiaceae > Clostridium_AD > Clostridium_AD psychrophilum. Next base: position 403 of record NZ_JAHLEC010000138.1, read on the forward strand.
TGCTGCTGCAACGCTATTTAGACCAACAATCCATGCACCCATTATTGTTGAAGCCGATCTTGACATACCAGGCCATAGTGCAAGACACTGGAAGCATCCTATCATAAGAGCTTGGGGAAGAATTATTTTATCAATACTTCCTATTACATCTTTTTTTCTGTATTTATTTTCAACGATTATCATCAAAATACCACCAAATATCAACGCAGCAAGTACAGGAACAGGTCCAAATAAAGTTGCTTCTATTTTTTTATGTAATAAAAGTCCTAATATTGCAGATGGCAAAAATGCTACAATAATATTAGACCAAAGCTTAAATCCTGAATGGCCTGGAGCTAGATTTTTTAGAGAATCCCATAACTTAGCTCGATAAAGAACTACGATTGCAAGAATCGCTCCTAGTTGAATAACAATTTCAAACAGTGTAGCAAAGTCACCAGTAAAGTTAATAAAATGACCTACTATAATCATATGTCCGGTTGAAGAAATTGGAAGAAACTCAGTTATTCCTTCAACTATACCCATGATTATTGATTTCAATATTAATATCATAAATCTCACTCACTCTCTTATAAATATTTTGTTAATAGTGTTAATTTTCCTTTCAAATTAATATACAATATATATTATATATGTGTTAGATTAAAATCATATTAAAAAAAGACTTATAGATATAGTGTTTAGATAGAATATCCATACTACAAATTAAAAACTATTATATTACAATTGAACTTTAGGCAGTATTCGATAAATTTCCAATAAAATAATGTTTATAGTTAACCAAACTCCTCCAAAGATGTACCCTGCATAAACATCACTTGGATACTCAGTTTGAAAGAAGAGTGGATTTAAGCCTGCAACTATACAAATAAATAAAGTTGTAATTAAGGCAATAGTTTTAGAACGAGCTTTTTTAACATATCGAACTATTAGATAAACTAAAAAACCATATGCAACAATTGACATTAAAGACTGATTACTTGGAAAAGTATATTGAGTATTATTTATTAGTTTTATTGAAGAAGGGCCTAAACGCCTAAAAATATGTCTTAATGCATATTGTAAAATTTCACCGCCCCCAATTACAATAAATAAGAACTGAATTTCAAGAATACGATTTGTATTCCTTCTTATAATCCATATGAACATAAAAATGGTTAATGGTATCAATACCTTAATTGAAGTTATTAATCCAAATAGTCTAATTAACAATGACCATTTTGAGTCGAAGATCGCACCTATTAAATATGATACAACAATATCAAATTGGTAGAATTCATGTGCCAAATAATCTTGTATTATACCAACTAAAAGAATATCAAACCCTAAGAAAGCAACGGCTACAACTGCAATAGCAACCTTCATTTTGCCCATAGAATGAAATATAATTACAGCCTTATTTAGAATTTTGTATGTATTTTCTATGATCTGTGTCTTATGATGTCTATAAGCATAAATAATAGTCAAAATCAAACAAATAATTAAACTGCCTATAATTGAATATTTCGATAAATAGCTATGAAATATTGACCATTTCGATCCAAGTGCTCTGCCTAATGATATAAAAGTACTGGTCCATATTAAAGCTCCCAAATATGCATTTAATGCAAATATTTTATATGAAATTTTAGTTATACCTGAAAAGTATCCAGTAATATGTCTAACACCAGGAATAAAATATGCTAAGATTAGTAACTTCTTACCAGATGAGTTAAACCATTTAGATTTTTTCTCTATTTGAGCAGGGTCAAGATGAATATAGGAACCATATTTTTCAAAAAATCTTGTCCCTAGTTTAGTACCAATAAAGTAAGAAATCGTAATACCGAGCATTACTCCAGCAGTAGCTACAAGTATACTTATAATCCAATTCATTTTAGATTGATAAACGAGAAAACCACAATATGTCATCATTAACTCTCCTGGAAGAGGAAATGCAATTAATTCGAGGATTAAAGCACTAAATAAAATTATATATCCATATTGATTAATTAGTACTATTACAGATTGCAAAATATCACGTCCTATCTTTAGTATTTATAAGAAATTGTTAATTGAATTGTTATATAATTACCCAATATATAAGAATAAAGGGACTTATTATTTTATCAAATATAGTGAATTATGTAAATCCTTTTATATTTATTATTATACATCTAGAATATTAAAAACAGATTAGGAAAATACTAAATTTTGATTAAAAAGGTATGTTGGCTTATAAAAAATAGGTTAACCAGTTGATTGGTTAACCTATTTTTTATAACTAATAGTTGTCGCCTGCCTATATTTAAACTTAGTTTATTATTATAGCATATAAGAATGTATGTTATAAAATATGAATAAATAGTTTTTAAATGTATTTTTATTTCATTATAAAGTATCTAAATATTATATCATAAAACATTTAAATTTTACAAAGTTTAGCAAACATTATTATAAATTGAATCAAAGTGATGAGAGCATGAAAGTTATCCAGTGTAAACTTTTATATTAGCAAATTTACATATTCTCTTTTAAAATTTGAGTACTATTACTAACATTGTGTATATAATAATATTGTAAAGTAATTTTTGGAGATGACTATTAATGGCTTATAGTTCTAGAGAGTTATTGGCTAGAATAATAAAGTGCGAAGCTGGTGGAGAAGGTGATAACGGTATGAAAGCTGTGGCTTCTGTGATCATGAATAGAGTTAATGAGGCTTATGGTGAATATCTTAGAATAGGTCAGGGTGATTTAAGAAAAATCATATTTCAGACAGGCCAATTCGACTGTGTGGCTTCTGAGCTTGGTGGTTTGCCTAACCCACAAACAATATATGCAAGTCCACCAGATCAAATACATTATGATATTGCTGATTGGGCTTTAGCGGGGAATAGATTATATACAACAGGCGAGTCCTTGTGGTATTTTAATCCTTATCTACCAGGTTGCCCTGCTGAGTTCCCGTTTAATGGTAATGGATCTTTCCAAGTTAGTGTAGCTAATCATTGCTTTTACAATCCTACAGCATCCTATTTTCTTACGTAATACAATTATGACAAAAATTTTTAAGCGCAGAAATTGATATCAAATAAATTTAATGTATGATAATTTAATGTATGATAATTGAATTATGCTAAAGACCACATATTTGAAGTAATATGTGGCCTTTATTGTTTTATGTGTATATAAGCAAAATAGTTATTTTGTTTAGCTTTTGTATATTATAGTATTTTATATTTTTAAGATTATTAGAATTTTAATTGCTAGGTGTTGAAATTAGTTTATAATATATATCTGATAAAGATTTGAAATCCAGGCGTGCAGCTGAATCTAATAAATAAGCAGATGTTTTTGCTCCTTTTATTCTGAATTTATTTAATTCACTAATTATTTCATCATCATTTCCTATACCTATGCCATGTCCAAAATAAACACCTTTTCCTAATTCTATAACATTCTCTCCTTGCCATTCAGGCTCTACTGGATTTACATCAGGGTTATTAAAGTATCTTCTATCCCCCGGAAAATAATCATTTTGCTTTTCTAAATAACCTGCATCTTCAAGCATATTATTTATATAATGCCAATTCATTAGATGTATTTTAGGAAATAACTGATTAAAAAATTTAGCAGTAAATAAATTAAGCAAGGATTGATAATAAATAATGATCATTGCAGTAGCACATTCAGTGCCATATTTGGAGCTATTTATAGAAATATCTTCAATAGCAGCACTGGGGAGTACTCCTCTTTTCAAAATAAAGCCACCTTCATCAGTACGATTCCAATAGGCTGAATTACATATCGACTTACGAAAGGTTCTAAAAGACATATCACTTTCATTTAAATTTTTGGAAGCAATAACAATATTATTTCGCAATTTTAATTCAAACTGTAATTGATTTAATGAATTGTATTCATAATGTTCTTTACTTAAGTCCATTTTAGTAATAATATCTTTTTCAATATCATTGGGTGTATATTCGTTTATAATAGTATCAACTTTAAAAACATGATTGGTAATTATTACCATTTACTAGCCTCCATTTATTACGTATAATGGTATAATAGCCGAAAATTGCTAAGTGGTTAGTATAGTTTTAGCAATTTTTAATTGTTTAGTAATAGAATGGTTAATCCATGATTTCCAAAAATATATATTTTCATAATAATTTTTAAATGAGAAGTCTGATAACAGAATCTTGTTATAATAATCTAAGTCGTTAAAATAAGTTAATAGGTTGTTTTCTTTCTTTGTTAACGATACGAATGGTTTACCCGTAAGAATTGATACCTGTCTACCTAGATATTTGGCATCTAAAGCTACAATATATGGTATAGGAGTAGTGGTTCTTTGAAAGCTTTCCCCTGTAAAATGTAAAAAAGAATAGTTTTCTTTGAGCCAATAAAAAAAATTCATATATTGTTTCTTGGTATCCTTCCCGATAGTCATATCTATGGAAGGGACAAAGTCTAAAAGTTTGCATGCTAATTTAACATCATTTATGTCATCTGAATCTAAATAATTTGCAATTAGCATTAAACTATAGGGATCTCTTGCTTGAAAGAAAGTCCAAATTAGATCATGAGTAAAAAGACCTTCTCTGTTTCTAAAAAATATCATATCTACAACAGCAGGCAAAATAGTTTTATCCTTATGAATCTTTATTAAAATTGAGGCCAAAACATCTAAAAATTTATCATGTTCATCGTTTAATCCGTGTTGAGGTAGAGCTATTTCAAACATGTTCTTTAAAACATGATAAGGTACTTCACTATAATTAGAACATAAATATTTAACTTTTGAAGAATTTGAGGTGGTTATGTTATCTAAACACATATAATTTCCCCCTTAATTTTTGGTTAAAAATTTAAATAACAACAAGGAATGATATTATATAATATTGTTAATACAGTCATTATGTTAAAGATATTACGTAGAAAGTGGTAAAAAATGAAAAATGATTTTCCATTAGTGGTAATAAAAAAAATATAGATTATTAGTAATAGCTTGGTAATAAAAAGTTTGTTACACAAGTCTAAAAAAGCATGATTTCAGTTGGTTTTCAGAACTTAAATTTAATGGTATAATAATAAGTGATAGTGTTACTATTTAATAGTACATTCATTTTAGTAATGTAGTATCTATTTACATACTATATGCATTTAATGTTAATTAATTTTTAATAATGAAAGTAAACATTAAGTAACCTGTTAAAAAATTGACAAACTAGTGGTTAAAGTGTTAAAAAAAGGTATATCTAGTAGCTATATTTACTAGTATAATGAGGCAACAAAAATAATAACTATAATGTCTATTAATTTTCATATAAAGGATTAGTTTTTTATGTTGAAAAATTATATAAATAAGAATATTATGTTTAATATTTAATTAAGGAGTGATAAATTTTGGTTGGTGATAAATTGTTTTATAAAACATTATTAAAAAATATGTTTTCTGACCCATTTAAACTTAGGTTTTGGGATGGTAGTGTAGAAGAATTAGGTGATGGAGAGAGTAAGTTTGAAATTATTCTTAATGAGCCAATACCAAAGAGTGATATTATAAATGATCCATTTATAACTCTTGGAGAAGCATATATGACTAAAAAACTGGAAGTAGAGGGCAACGTACAGTTAGTAATAGAATCTTTATATACTAATAAAGAAAGCTTTCTTAGCAACAGTGAAAAATATGAAAAGCTAATAAAAAAGGTAAAAAGTAGCATAAAAAGAAGCAAGGACAACATACAATTCCATTATGATATTGGTAATGATTTTTATAAATTATGGTTGGATGATAACATGAATTATTCTTGCGGATATTTTAAAAAGAATACGGATTCTCTAGATGAAGCTCAAAACAATAAAGTAAACTATATTTTGAAAAAACTAAATTTAAAGGAAGGTCAAAGTTTACTTGATATAGGTTGTGGTTGGGGGGGACTTATAATTTTAGCGGCCAAAAAATATAAAGTAAAAGCTACTGGAATTACTTTAAGTTCAGAACAACTTCAAAAGGTTAATGAAAAAATAAAGGAGGAGGGACTAGAAGATTTAGTTGATGTTAAACTTGCAGATTATAGAGAAATAAAGAATATGAGCTTTGATAGAATTGTTAGTGTAGGAATGCTTGAGCATGTGGGATTAGAAAATTTACCTGAATATTTTAAAATAGTAAATAATTTGTTAAAGGATAAGGGCCTTTCGTTACTTCATTGTATAACGGCAGTAAATAAGGGTGGTAACAATACATGGATAGATAAATATATTTTCCCAGGCGGACATGTACCAGCAATTAAAAATATAATCACTGATATAGCAGAGCAAGAATTTGAATTAATAGATGTTGAAAGCCTTAGAAGGCATTATGGAAAGACATTAGAATGTTGGGCTAAAAACTTTGAAAATGCCTTACCTATAGTAGAAAAGACTAAAAATGAAACATTCATAAGAATGTGGAGATTATACTTAAATGCCTGCGCAGCATCATTTAATTGTGGCAATATTAACATCCACCAGATATTATTTGCAAAAGGTGTAAATAATGATTTGCCTTGGACAAGAGAATATATGAATAATTAGAAGTTAATGATAAAATTGAATTTGTTGATAGTATGTGTAAGTGTGCATTGCAAAAGTAAAAAACATATAATATAAATATTTAATTTTACAAATTATTGAAAGAGCATATGCTCTTTCTTTTTTATTATATAGGAAACAGCTTGCGGAAACCGCTGTGGATAACATTTTAGATAACATTTTAGATGAAAATTAGGTGGAAAATTCAAGAGAAATATGAGATGATTAAA
>NZ_JAHLEC010000139.1 GCF_018861705.1 Clostridium psychrophilum
AAATCTTTAATAGCATAGTCATTTTTTTATGATTAAGTTAATGCTTATTAAATTCGCTAAAATTTTAGATAGATATTTCACTAAAATCTTTTAGGGTTTCGCAATCAGCTAATTAATAAGTTCCTCTATGCTTGTATAAAAACTTTTTTTAGTTTTAATATCTATTAATTCAACTTTTTCATTTTCAAAGATGCATATCATTTTGTCTATGTTCTTTTGCTCTGCATAAATTAAGCTTTTTTCTCTATCTTCAAATAAACTAAGTTCAGAAATAAAACCTTTAGCTCTAATTCTTGCTGCAAATTTATATGCACTCCCTATTGAGGCATTTTCATAATGAATAAGGAACTTTTTATTAACTTTTTTATTATCATTACCTTGTTTTTCAAGAACGGATAGTATGTTATCAACATCTATGGCAAATCCAACTGCTGGCATTGATGCACCAAACTTTGAAATTAGATTATCATATCTACCCCCACTAATAATTGTTGTTCCAACTTCACTACTATATCCTCTAAATGTAATACCTGTATAATAATCTATATGTTGCACCATTCCTAAATCAATTGAAATGTATTCACCCAGTCCTACGTTTTCTATTCTCTCATATATTTTTTCTATATTATCTATTGCACCCAGTGCTCTTTTGTTTTGAGTTAGTGCTCTCGCCTTTGCTAGGATTTCAATACCTCCAAATAACTCAGGTAACTTCTTTAATGCCTCGACATTTTTTGATCCTAGTTTACTCTCTTTTTCTTCTATAAACTCCCGAAGTGCACTAAAATTTTTATTTTCAACAAGCCCTCTTAACCTTTCAGTTTCATCTTCAGTGAGCTCTATATCTTCAATTAGACCTTTAAAAAACTCAGCTTGACCAATTTCAAGTTCAAATTTTTGTACCCCTATTGCAATAAGTTGCTGAATTGCAGTTATAATTACTTCCGCATCTGCTTTTGGACTTTTACTTCCTATTATCTCAATTCCAGATTGAGTCATTTCACTTACCTTACCATTCCAATTTTCGTTTATTCTGAATATATTTCCACTATAACATATACGAAGAGGGTATGATGAATCTCTAAGCTTTGTTGCAATAATTCTTGCTATAGGCATTGTCATATCTGGTCTTAACACCAATATTCTTCCCGTATTATCAAATAGCTTATACATTTTTTCCTGTTCTATGGATACATCGTCCCCCTGAAAAACATCATAAAATTCTAATGTTGGAGATAAGACTTCTAAATAACCAGCATCTATATTCAATTTTCTAAGTGTATCTATAATCTTAATTTTATTATTACAATCCTCAAAAAGTATATCTCTTGACCCTTCTGGTATATGTTTTTTCCAATTACTCAAAATTTCACTCCTCCAACTTAATTCTAATTTACTTTACCACTTTATCACTGTAACTTATTAACTTAATGAAATATTACCATTTTTTTTTATGAAAGTCAACTACTTATTTTATTATATAATTGTAATTGAAAAATCTTACAATAAACAAGTAATTCAACATTCAGTTAATTATAACACAACCTATAAACTGTAAAATTGATTTTTAAAATATCTATCAATTAAAATAAACATGTGATATACAAATAAAATAATTTTTTTTGTAGAAAATTGTTTAAATAAATCATTGACTTTAATCAAAATAGTGTATAGAATTTAAATTGAAATATGAAAACTTCTATCCACTTTTCAAAATTGGCTAGAGGTTTTTTTTTAAGTACATTAATATAAAAAAGGCAGATAAAAGTATTTGCCATGGAGGTAAAAATGGGTAGAAATCAAAGCATTAAAGGAAATTTTTGTTATAACAATATAGAAAAGACAGGTAAAAACTTTATGTATAAAAATCTTGAGAGAAGCAATTGCTACAATTGTGATTTTTCAAACTCAAAGTTTGATTATGTAAATTTTCGCGGTGCGCATTTTAAATCATGTGTTTTTTTTCAATGTAGTTTTAAATGGACAGAATTCATTGGAACAAATCTAAAAGGCAGCGATTTCAAAAACAGCGTATTTGAAAATACAGTTTTTGATTCAGTTAATTTAGATGGCGCAGATTTTAAAGATGCTGAATTTATAAACACTATATTTTTATCAACTGACATTGCAAAGGCTAAAAATTTTAATTCTAATACTTCAGGCATTAAAATATACGATGAAATACCACAACTTGAAATTAGTGAAGACCTTAGATTAGCAGTAATAAATGTAATAAAAAATAAATATGTGAAATCTGCAAGAGTTCTTGATACTAAAGATGGCGGAATAAACATAATAAATCTAATGATACTCTTAGATCATTTTGATGAAGAAACATTAATTAAAGGATTAAATATCATCAAAGATGATTTAGATTGTGATTTTCATACATTAAGCTATGTCATAAAATATTTAAAAAACAATATGTAATTGTTTTTTAATATTGCGAAAATGACATAAAAACACATAAGGAGCACAAAAGATGAATGGTATATCCCATCAAAAAATAGCAATGTTATCATATTCAATAGTCGCAACAATACCTGTAGTCAACTCAATGATGATATTCAATAATAAATATGTACATGTTCCAATGGGGATAAGCCTTCTAGGTCTTGGGACTGCATCTCTAGCCGGATTAATTGTTGATGCGGATAGTCAAAACAGTAAGATAAGCCATATGAACCCGCTTACAGATGCAAGTAATAAAGTAATAAAAAATATTGAAAAATCACTAAAATTGTTTTTTAGATTATTATTTAGTATTGGACTTGCAGTGTTAATTTTAGTATATTCAAAAGCTATTATAAAAGCACTCTCAACTGTAAAATATTTAGGTCCATATGCTCAAATAATTACATATCTTATATCATTTATTTTTATATTCTTAGGGATTACTAATGAAAAAATATACAAGAAAATTCCTATCATAGGTTTAGTGTATAAAAAAATATCTTTAGCTATAAGTAAAGGATCAAATGATTTTATAAGAATAACCATGTTTTTAACTTATACTGGTTGCAGTATAGGTTTAGTAATCTATAACATTACTAATTTAAATAATATAAATATTTATCTTATTTGTTTTTTGCTGATTTGCATCGCAATATTCCCTCATAGAACATTTTTACATTCATTAGAAGGAGTTGTTCTTTTTACTATTTCAGCTTCATATGTATTTAATAAACTAGGATACGAATATTTGACCGGGTGTTTTTTTGTCGGATATATAAGTCATGTTTATTGGGCTGATATATTTACAAAAGAGGGAGTGCCAATACTTTCAACTCCAAGACTTATATTTAATATACTAAAAAAATTAAATATTCACAATAAATTTGTCACTATGCTCGAAAAAATAGGAAAGTTTAAACTTAAATTACCACCACATATTACCACAGGTTCTGATATGGGAAATTTATTTGAAGTTATATATATTCTGATACTGTTTGTTGTAGTTATAGTTGGTTTAAATGTTTATGGTGGACATTTCAGAGTAATCTAAACATAAAAACGATGTTTTAAGCATAATTATTGATTTTGGTATACAATTAGAGATATACAAATGAAAGTCGAGAGGAGAGATTATATGAATTTTGTTGCTGATTTACATACTCATACAATAGTTAGTGGACATGCATATAGTACATTAATGGAAAACGCAAAATATGCTAGTGATATAGGTCTTAAAATATTAGGAACTACAGATCATGGTCCCAATATGCCAGGGGCTCCTGATCTTTGGTATTTTGGAAATTTCAAAGTATTACCTAGAGAATTGTTTGGTGTTAAAATGCTTTACGGATGTGAAGCCAATATAATTGATTATGAAGGTAATCTTGATATGCCTGTTGACTTGCAATCAAAACTTGATAATATGATTATCAGCATGCATGAGCCTATAATGGAAGGTGGACTTAGTGCTGACATAAATACCACCGCTGTTCTAAAAGCTATGGATAATCCCAATGTAACTATTTTGGGACATATAGGAAATCCAAGATTTCCTATACATCAAAAATTAATAGTAGAAAAAGCTAAAGAGAAAAATATTTTAATAGAAATAAACAATAGTTCTTTTGTAACTTCTAGATTAGGCAGTGATAAAAATTGTATCAAAATAGCAACACTGTGTAAAGAATTGGAAGTACAAATTATTATAGACAGTGATGCTCATTTTTGTTATCGTATAGCAGCTTTTGACGATGCGAAAAAAATGCTAAAGAAAATAGGTATGCCTGAAGAACTAATTATAAATACAAATGAAAAAAGATTATTATCTTATTTTAAAGAAAAAGGCAAAAAAATATAATACAATCTATAAAAAAAGCAACAGCTTCAATTAATGAAACTGCTGTTTTTTATACTTAATCACAATAATATAATATTATGAATTTTTTTATAATACTTTTTTTAATCTCCATACATAGCTTGTGAAATCACCCTTAAGTTCTGGTACAACCATACCAGCATACATTAGTTCATCTCCACCATATATTTCATCTGTACCAATTACTCTATAATTCATTTCTGGATCTAACCCCTTAAACTTTAAAACTTTCAATTTCATATTACATTCTGCTAGTTTTTTAAAGTAACTTACAACCACCTCTTCTTTATTTTCTGAAATAAACATCCAAGCAGCGTCATTATTTTCAAAAGGACTTATCAGTCTGTAAAAATCTCCAAATTGAACTATATGTCTAATTTCTTTATAAAAATCAATTTGTTTTTTTACAGTTTGTTTTTCTTCATCAGTCATCTTAATAACATCTAATTCATATCCAAAATTTCCACCCATTGCAACATTTTCTCTTGTTGATAGGGGTGTAATCCTATGTAACTGATGATTTGGTACAGCCGATACATGTGCCCCCATGGTTATACTTGGATAAACCAAACTAGTACCATATTGAATTTTTAATCGTTCTATTGCGTCAGTATCATCGCTTGTCCAAGTTTGAGGCATATAATAAAGCATTCCTGGGTCAAATCTTCCCCCACCACTAGCACAACTTTCAAATAGAACATCTGGGAACTTTGTTGTTAATTCTTCCATTACCCTATAAAGTCCTAACATATATCTATGTGCAGTTTCTCTTTGTCTATTAGCATCTAATGTAGCCGATCCAACCTCTGACATAAACCTATTCATATCCCATTTCACATATGATATATTATATGACGAAAGATTTTCTGATAACATTTCAATTATAGCATCACATACTTCCGTTCTAGATAAATCTAAAACTAGTTGATTTCTCCCAAGTGATTTATCTCTTCCTTTAACATGTATACACCAATCCGGGTGTGCTCTATATAGATCACTATTTTCTGAAATCATTTCGGGTTCAAACCATAATCCAAACTTAAGACCAATTTCATTTATATCTCGAGAAAGTTTTTTAAGTCCATTTGGTAACTTTTCTTTATTTACATACCAATCCCCAAGCGAGGTAGTGTCATCATTCCTATTTCCAAACCACCCATCATCTAGAACAAATAACTCTACTCCCAGTTTTTTAGCTTCTCTAGCAATATTTTTATGCTTTCTTCAGTAAAATCAAAATAAGTTGCTTCCCAATTGTTTATAAGAATTGGTCTTTCTTTATCTCTATAACTTCCTCTGCAAAGACGTTTTCTATATAAATTGTGAAAAGTTTGTGACATTTTCGAAAGCCCACTATCTGAATATGGAAGTATGGTGTGTTGAAAATGCTAATTTCACTAATACCGATTTAAATTTTTATGATTGTGGAGAAGAAGTATGTGCTAAAGGATATTTTTTTGGACCTGTAGCTAGAAATCATTACATTATACACTTTATACTCAGCGGAAAAGGTACTTTTATATGTGGGAAAAAACTATATAAACTAGAAGCTGGCGATGCATTTCTTATCTGTCCTGATCATATCGCTTATTACGAAGCAGATATGAAGGAACCTTGGCATTATCTTTGGGTTGGTTTTAACGGGGTAAAAGTTCCAAAAATCATACACCGTGCAGGCCTTAGTTACGATAACCCTATATTTTATTATGATACTGACAATTTTTTTAAAGATATGATACAAAAAATGGCCAGTTTCACTAAACTCTCTTTAGAAACTGACTTATCTAGATTAGCTTATTTATATCCGTTTCTTGCTAAATTAATTGAAATAGGACCTAAACCAAATACCGTTAATCTTTATGAGTCAAACATTGAACGATATGTAATAAATGCCGTAGATTACATTGAAGTAAATTTTTACTCTAACATTAGTGTAAACAGCTTGGCCGAGCACATTGGTATAAGTCGTAAATATTTATGTACTATTTTTAAGACTGCTTTGGGACAAACACCTATCGAATACATTATAAAAACACGAATGGAAAACGTATGTCACTTTTTAACAAACCATGATTTATCCATAGCCGAAGTATCTACTTCTGTCGGTTACTCTGATCAATTTGTTTTTTCAAAACAATTTAAAAAAACTATAGGTCAATGTCCTTCATATTATCGAAATAACCATAAATAAATATATTATTAAAGCCCTAGTTTCACATAATTGATAGTGAAACTAGGGCTTTAATGATATATATACTTACTTATTGTTACACTTATATACTAATTTGCAACTTCATTCTCATCTTGTTTATCATCACTTAAATCATCTAATGCCTTTTCTATTGCAGCACCTACATCACCTACACACTTGTCAGGTGCTTTTTCTAATGTTTGCTTGATTTCATCTCTCTTAATATCTATATCTTCATTACTGTTCATTTCATTGTTAACAATAATGCTTTTTATTTCATCTAAATATTTTCTAACAAATATTCCTGCAAAGGTTCCTCCAATAGCTACACCTAATACAGCAAAAGCTGCAAAATTATTTATTGAATTTACCTTTTGTTTTTTTTGTTTACTTTTAATATTTTTAGTTAATTTATCTAAATAATTCATGATTCTCCTCCTTGTATAATAAGTATTTTTAAGATATTCATTATATTGTTTCCCATTATTATAAAATAATTCATATTTATCATAATTATTATTAAGACTTGTTGTAAAATGAAGTTGAACCAATAAAAATCCATAGCGGATTAATTCTGTGTTATGCTTTAATCGTCACAACTAAAACACACAGGAGGATAATCACTATGGAATAC
>NZ_JAHLEC010000140.1 GCF_018861705.1 Clostridium psychrophilum
ACCTATGCTATCCTCAATATAGAAAGCTCGAAGAAATTCTGGGGTGAAGTTGATATATGCATAAAAATGAACCTAGAATTAGCAATGGCTTGAGAGTTTCCGAGAGTACTAATTAATAAATATAAGGGGTGATTATTATAATTACATTATTTATTTTCGGTTTTATCATAATAGTAACACTTATAGTATTAACATTAACAGTTTTAAGAATATCAAACAAAAATAAAATAATAAAACAAACACAATTAGTATGTGAACAAAAATATTTAAAAGATTTAAAACATAAAGAAGTTTTAGATAATTTTAATTGCAAGATTTAGAAGCATATAGGGGAGGATGTTTGATAACAAGTGTATTTCACAACTCTTTATCTTCAATTTCATTAATTGTTTTCTAATAGGAGAGGTATGTTTCAGCCCATATTTCTCCTATTATTCTCCGATTTGGCCTTTATACATCATTAAGATAAAATTTTAACATTACATAACTATTGCTTAACAATAAACTTTTTAAATTATGTACAAAGCAAATTGCGAGAAAAATATCAATATGTTATATATTGACTTATAAGGAGTTGATTTTGTGAGTACAAACATTTACTGTATTAGTGGACAGGTAACTCTTTGAAGATATCTAGAGATTTAAGCAAATTCAATATAAAAATGATTCATTAAATAAGAAAAGATACCATAATCCTTATATAAATATACAAGAATTGTTTTAATTGTAAATCATCAATTTACTACAATATTTATGGTAGATTAATGATTTAAGTTTTATAATATTAGATTTTAATACTAAACATAGAAATTAATAAGAACACCTGAATTATTGGGAATATTTACTTAGTAATAATTTTATATAAAAAAAATTAAAAAATATTTTAGTTGGCTTTTGCTATGTTATGTCATGAAAATAACCTGTAACTTTGCATAAAAGAAATAGAATGCATTTTACATTGCTATAAAATATACTCTGTCTCTTTTTATGCTCAATTAGGTCACTGGTTCCCCATAAATTGGGACTACTCTTGTCCAGCCTTTCATTTTTCCATACTTCAAATATTTATTGTAATACTCTAACTCTGAATTAAGTAACTCTCTCCATAACTTACGTAACGTGTCATTCCTAATTGTCTCAATGATTGCTCTGATATGGGTGTCTATAGACTCTAATTGCCAGGTTAAAATAATTCGGTACATAAACTTATCAGTAATTGTTTCAGGATCAATTGGAGACGCTACTGGTAGTGACGGTCTGTTAGGCAGTGGTACATTAAGCTTTAGTGCTAATCCTTCCAGTTTGTTAAGCTGCTTGTTATAAATATATGCCCCATGTTGAAGTATTGCATTAAACTCAGTATCATGGGCAAAACTTGAGAATATGCCTATGAGTTCAATTTGCTCATATCTCATAGCAATATGATCCCAAATATGAAACGCTTCAGAAGTAGAAAGTTGTTCTTCTAACTGAGGAATAGACGTCTTATAAGTAGGATACGTTTCTTCCCACCCTTTCAATTTACCAAACCTATAAAGTATATCAAAATCCTTAAAATGAGTTATTAAATCTTCTATAACAATACTTCTTAAATTATCATTCGTACTTGTTGAACGAACTGCATGACCAAGAGATGTTAGCTCCGCTATAAGGTCATGGTATATCTTTTTATAGATATAATCATCTGTTACATCATTAATACGAGTTGCAAATTTGACATCTACTGGAGGTCTGTTAGGCATGATTATACGAAATTTCTTGCCTAATTTTTCCAAATTATCTATTTGTACTTCAAAATCTTTCTGAAAATTATCTAGGACTATTTGCCAATCCACATCGTGAATAAAGTTTTTAAATAATTGAAGCGTTTGAGTGCTAACATACCTTGCTCTTAGAAGACTATATATATTATATGCTTCCTGGATATCTAGGGTATCGTTTCTATTTGTAATTTTTTTTATTTTTGAAATTATATCCAATACATTCACTCCTCACTTGTAAATATTGCTATTAGTATTTGTAGAATAAGAATATATATACATTGAGGAGTTCATTAACACTATAAGTTCATATTAGATAAATAAAAATGTTTAATTAAACTTAATTCAATATCATCATCCATCCATTTCACAAATTTCATTCATGTATTATGTTGTTGCTTTTTGTCATAAAAAGGCTTATAGTGTATATATAAATTATTTATAAGTCCTTTATTGGATTTGAAGAAGGTATTCCACAAAAGATTCCTTCTATTTTTTATCTTTTACATACAGAAGAGGGCTATTAATTTAGTCCTTTTTTATTTTGTATATAATTTAATTTTTCTAAACAAAAAAGAAGCCAATTTTTAAGCTCCTTAAAATTACATACTTATTTCAAGTATTCTCGTTCATAAAAAACAAAAGCTAGAAACTTGAACTTACTGTGTAAGTTACACTCAATAATTTAAAAGTCTATAATTACAGAAAATGATCCATTTACAACAAAGTATGCTTTTCTAGCATCAATATTGAGATAAATTTTTAGATCAGTAATTTCATCAATTCTATATTTTTTGCACCATTCAAATTCAAACTTTTTTACTAAATCATCTTCCTCAATTTGTTTTCCTTCATATTGAACATACATTTTTCTAGGTATAGTTATTGACTTAGTTTCTACTATAGCTTTATTTAGCATAATAAAATATCCTTAAAAATTTATTACTTTACTATATTTTATTAAGAGACAAGTGCAAATATGCCTAAGTTTATTCACAAAAGTAATTAAATATAATATTTAATATTTTATATATCAGGCACTAAATTTTTTCATAAAACTACTTGACTTGGAGTTCACTTCAAGTGATAAACTATATATAGTAGAAAGAAAAACAAGTATTATTAAAATGGAATAAAATCAGATATTGCTTTCGCCAAAGTGAAAAAAACTACATTCACAAATTTCATTCGATAAAGGAGGTGCTTTTCCATGAAAATTGCACAGGCAAGTCAAAAATATGATATGACAGCCGATACGCTTCGGTATTATGAGCGAATTGGTTTGATTCCACCAGTAAATCGAAATGCGAGCGGAATTAGGGACTATACAGAAGACGATTGTAATTGGGTTGATTTTATAAAATGTATGCGTGGTGCAGGACTTTCCATTGAAATATTAATAGAGTACGTAACCATGTTTCAGCAAGGGAATCCTACAATCAAGGCTAGAAAAAAGCTTTTAATAGAACAACGTAGTCAGCTTGCTGAAAAGATTAAAGAAATGCAGCAGACGCTCAAACGTCTGGATAAAAAAATTGATGACTAATTATGTTCTTAATCTTTAATTACGGAGAATTAATACCCTTACTCTCCTTTTAGTTAGTATCTTACATTAAAGTGCATACTATTATTATTGCCATACTAAATATATAATAATATATTTAGATGTTTTACAAAATAAACTATTAGGGAAGTATAAAATAAGTTTTAGGTATGTGGTTTACTTTCAAGAGAAGGACAAATAATACACTAAATGAGGAGAATAAGTATGAAAAATTTATTTGAGAAAACAAACATTAACAATATAGAGGTTAAAAACAGATTTATTAGAGCGGCTACTTGGGATGAGATGGCAGATAATGATGGACATATAAGTAGCGCACTTATTCAGCGATATGAGAATTTAGCAAAGGGTGGGGTTGGATTAATACTAACAGGATATACATTTATATCAAAGGATGAGAAACCTAATCCTGGCATGTCTGGAATTTATGATGATTCTTTTATTGAAGAATACAAAATTTTAGTAGATAAAGTACATAAGCATGAAACTAAGATTGCAATGCAAATAGTCTATGGAGGGTCACAAAATGAGCATCCAGATGCCAATGAAATGAATATATATGGACCTTCAGCTATAAAAAATATAGTATACTTTTTTGCTCTTATTTTTGATAATCAGTTGAACCTGTAAGCTCTTTAATAGATATCAGTAAATACTATTTAGGAATAACTATTACTGGTATAGAAGCATTTCTAACAACCTTACTTGTTACAGATCCAACCATTTTATATAAACCTTTTTTATTAGATTTTGTCATAATTATTATGTCATAGCTGTCTTTTTTAGCCTTTTTTAATATTTGTTCTCCAGAGTATCCAAAAGTAATAAAATTTTCAACTTCATATCCTTCCAATTCCTTTTGGGCTTTATCTAAAAACACTTTGCTTTCTTCTACTAAATAATCAAATTCAGTTGGAACTACCATATCATTAGTTATTACTATTTCCATTACATTCATTAGTGTAATTGAAATAGCATCCTTATTTAAAAAATCCTTCAACCAATTAAGAGAGTGCATGCTTCTTTCTGTACCATCTAATGGTACTAAAGCTTTTATTTTTTTCATATAAAAAACATCCTTTCATAATTATAATATTCTATATTTTAAAACACTTTAATTGTTTTCTAAGTTAATATTTGTAGCAATGGCCGCTTTTTTATTACTATTTTTATTTGCTATAAATAAAGACAAAATTAAAGCGACAGCAAGAACACAAGTTTCAATTATAAAAACATGGTGCACTCCGAATACTAAACTTAAAGATTGATATTTTGCAGCAGATGGATTACTAACAGTAAATAAATATTTTTTTTGATATGAAGTCATAATAGCAACAAATAAAGAGGTTCCAAATGCTCCTGATATTTGTTGCAACGTATTCATTATAGCCGTTCCATGAGGATAATACTTTGGAGATAATTGATTTAAAGTATTAGTTTGTACAGGTGTATTTATAAGCCCAACAGCTAATAAAGATAAACAATGCAAAGCAATAATCATAGGAATACTTATACTCATAGATACAAAACGAGAAAGTAAAAGGAATGCAATAGTTGAGATTGCATACCCCGGTATAATTAATGCTTTAGGACCAAATTTGTCATATAAATGGCCTGAAATTGGTGACATAATCCCGTTACAAATTCCACCGGGTAACATAAGAAGACCAGCAATAAATGCTGATAACCCTAACGCACCTTCAAGAAACATAGGTAAAATAAGCATAGTAGCAAAATTTATCATATGCATAATAATCATAAGTATACAACCAAGGCTAAACATAGATTCTTTAAATGGTCGCATATCTAACATAGGTTCACTCATATGTAACTGACGTATTACAAATATGACCAGTGATATAGCCGCAACAACTATAGGACCTGTTACTAAATATGTATATGAACTACCAATATTACTAACACCATATATAATTCCACCAAATCCTATAGTAGACAATATAATAGATATGATGTCTATAGGTGGTTTTGTCAACTGTGTTACATTTTCAATATACTTATAACCTAATATTAAAGATATAATTGAGAAAGGTAATATTATAAAGAATAACCATCTCCAATTAAGTGATTGAATAATTAAACCAGAAATAGTTGGACCTAAAGCGGGAGCACAAAACATTACAAGATTAAATATGCCCAGTGCTTTTCCACGTTGCTCCACAGGATTTATAATTAACAAAGTATTTACTATATTCGGTATTAAAATACCAGTTCCAACAGCTTGAATTAATCTACCTACTAGCAAAATTAAAAAAGATGTAGATAAACCACTTACAACTGTTCCAATTAAAAATACTATTACAGAAAATCCGAATAATTTCCTTGTTGTAAAACTTTGAATAAGTAAGGCAGAAACAGGAATTGCTATTCCCATAATGAGCATATATCCTGTACTTACCCATTGCACAGTATTTGCAGATACGCCGAATTGAACCATTAACTTTTTTAATGCCATATTTAACAAAGTTTCATTTAGCATACAAAAAAATCCAGCCATGATTAGTGCAACAGTAATTGGTACTACATTATATTTTTTTTGTTGACAATTTGAATTTTCTAAACTTCCTTCCATGAATTTTTTCCTCCCAAGCAATCTTTAAATTTGAACTTTTGCATAATTCCACAAAAGTGATTTGTATGATTTTTGAATAGTTAGTTTTATATTTCATTCCAATGCAACAACATAATATAATTACAATATGTACTAATAGCTTTATTTAAATATTCAATGTTTTTACAATTTCTAATTTACATGTTGCAACAATAATATGTTAGCTAACTATCAGTACACTAATACTATACTACTTAAATAAAAATTGCAATTTAATTTTCAGCTTAATGGCATTACATATATACTCAAAAAAATTCAAATTAACATCAATTTCTTTAAATATTGGAATGAGTTTACTGCCCTTTATACTTGCAAAAACAAACTATTATTCCGCAATATAAGCTGACAAATTTGAGAATCTAAAATATTTTTTTCTTGAAAAACAAATAAAGAAGTGTATAATTACTTGTTATAACAACTATCTATACAACAAGCCTATTTCATGGAGATGACTGATATGTTTAAATCTTATGATCAAGATATTGGAATGCTATCCAACAAAATTAATAAAAAACTAATACATTATCTTAATAACAAGCTTGAAAAGTTTAATGTAACAACTGAGCAGTGGTTAGTATTAGTGAGATTATCTAAACAAAACAAAATAAGTCAAAAAAATTTAGCCAAAGTTTCGAGTAAAGATCAGTCTACCTTAACTAGAATAATTGATATACTTGAAAGAAAAAACTTTATTGAAAGACATCCAAATAAAGAAGATCGACGTTCCATTGCTATACATATAACAGCTGATGGGTTAGACACTTGTAAGAAAGTAACTCCATTTTTAGAGGAGATATTTAACGATATTCTTAAAGGTATATCTTATGAAAAACTAAAAATATTTAATGAAGTCTTTTTACAAATAGATGAAAATATAGATAATTTAAAACACAACAATCAGGTTTAGTTTGTAGTCATTAAAACTGTTAAATAGCAAGCAATTAAAAACATAAATAGAAATAATAACTACACTAAAAATGTATTACACTTTTATATAAAAACGTAATTAGAAATAGCGGAGTTTGTCAACATAGTTGTCGCAATTTATACATTTAATTTTTTTATGATGATGCCTTTTCTATAATGAGAAGTTCTTCTTCTTTTATTGGATTCAAAGACACATAT
>NZ_JAHLEC010000141.1 GCF_018861705.1 Clostridium psychrophilum
TTAATCATCTCATATTTCTCTTGAATTTTCCACCTAATTTTCATCTAAAATGTTATCTAAAATGTTATCCACAGCGGTTTCCGCAAGCTGTTTCCTATATAATAAAAAAACAAAAGCTGGTAACAAATTTACCAACTTTTATAATTAAATTAAGTTTAAGATCACTTATTACTTTGCCTTAAATATCCTTCGATAAAAGTATCAATATCCCCATCCATAACTGCATTTACATTTCCAGTTTCTATGTTAGTTCTATGATCTTTAACCAAATTATATGGATGAAATACGTAAGATCTAATTTGACTTCCCCAACCATTTTCTTTTAAATCTCCGGTTAAGTCTTCTATCTTATCCTTTTTCGCTCTTTCTTTTAAATCCAAAAGTTTAGCCATAAGCATTTTCATTGCAGTTTGTTTATTACTATGCTGACTTCGTTCATTTTGACACTGGACAACAATGCCTGTGGGCAAATGCGTTATCCTTATTGCTGAGTCGGTTTTATTTACATGTTGCCCTCCTGCCCCTCCAGATCTATAAGTATCTATTCTGAGGTCATCAGACTTTATATCAATATCCTGACTTTCAGTGAGTTCTGGCAGTACTTCACAAGAAGCAAAAGAAGTTTGTCTCTTCCCATTTGCATTATAAGGTGAAATTCTTACTAATCTGTGTACACCCTTTTCAGCCATTAAATATCCATAGGCATATTCCCCAATTATTCTCAGTGTAACAGCTTTAATTCCTGCCTCATCTGATGGTTGGTAATCTAAAACTTCTATTTTATATCCCTTTTTTTCACTCCATCTTGAATACATTCTATAAAGCATTTCTGTCCAATCCTGAGCATCAACACCGCCTGCTCCAGTATGAAGAGTTAAAATAGCATTATTTTTATCATATTTCCCAGATAATAAGATTTCTATTCTAAACCTATCAGCACTAAGCTCTAACTCTCCTAATTCAATTTTTATTTCAGCAAGGGATGCGTTATCTTCTTCCTCTTTACTTAGTTCTATCAAAATATCTAAATCCTCTGTCTTACCCTTTAATAGATTAAACCTATCAATTCTATCTTTGATACCTTTAGCCTGTTGAGTAATCCGTTGCGCTCTTATAATATCTTCCCAAAATTTAGACTCTTGCATTGCAAACTCGAGCTCCCCCAATTGTCTTTTCATAGCAGTTACGTCAAAGAGACACCTTAATTTCTTCTATATTACTTTTCAATACATTTATTTGACTTAAAACTTCCTCAACTAGTACTATCACTCATAACACCTCTTTCATTATATTTATATATCTGAAAATACGTTAGTTAGTTAGTTATTTATTTATTATTAATTTAAAAACACCTATAAAAGGGGTTAGCAATTAATATTTGCTTACCCCCTTTATAGCTAATAATTATATTTCAAAAACATAATTATCCTCTACCGCAACAGTTCTTATATTTTTTTCCTGAGCCACATGGACATTCATCATTTCTTCCCGGTTTGGCTGTTTTTTTAGTAGGCACATTTTTAGGAGTTTCATCCTGACTTGTTGATGTTATTTGCGCTACCATTTCTCTTTCAGGTGCTTTTTCTATTTCTACATGGAATAGATATTTAACAGTCTCTGCCTTTATGCTCTCAATCATTTCAGCAAACATGTCGCTACCTTCCATTTGGTACGCTTGTGATGGGTCCTGTTGCTTATACGCTCTAAGCCCAATGCCTTGCTTTAAATGTTCCATTGCATCTATATGATCCATCCATTTGCTATCTACAACTCTTAAGAGTATAACTCTTTCAACTTCTCTTATTTGTTCTTCCCCGAACTGTTCTTCTTTTTGTGAATATATTTTATTAGCTATACCTAAGAGAGTTTCCTTAATTTCATCATTAGTTGTTTTAGAAAGTTCCTCCGCTGAAACCATGTCCTTAGGAAGATATATCTCTTCAAGATAACTAACTAATTTAACTACTTCTTCATCCAGACTTTCTTCATTTCCACTTATATGTGAATCAACCGCAGATACAATAACATCTTTTATCATATCTTCAATTTGACCTTTTATATTTTCTCCTTGAAGTACCTCAGTTCGTTGTCTGTAAATTATTTCTCTCTGTTGATTCATTACATCATCATATTGAACAACATTCTTTCTTATATCGAAATTGTTTCCTTCAACTTTCTTTTGAGCACTTTCTATAGCACCACTTACCATCTTGCTCTCAATTGCATCCTCATCAGTTAACCCTAATTTTTCTACAACTCCTTGAAGTCTTTCAGAACCAAATATTCTCATTAAATCATCCTCAAGTGATATGTAAAATCTTGAACTTCCAGGATCTCCTTGACGACCAGAACGGCCTCTAAGTTGATTATCTATACGCCTAGATTCGTGCCTTTCAGTCCCAATTATCTTGAGTCCTCCAACTTCTACAACACCTTCTTCAAGCTTAATATCTGTACCACGACCAGCCATATTAGTTGCTATAGTAACCATTCCAAGTGATCCTGCATGAGCTATTATATCCGCTTCTTTCTCATGATATTTAGCGTTTAATACTTGATGAGGTATTCCCCTTTTTTTAAGAATATCAGATATTAGCTCTGATTTTTCTATACTAACAGTACCTACAAGAACGGGTTGCTTAGTTTTATATGTTTCAATTATTTCCTCAACTATAGCTTTATACTTTCCATTAACCGTTTTATAAACAAGATCTGCATTATCACGCCTTATTAAAGGCATATTAGTAGGTATTACCAATACATCTAGCCCATATATTTCTCTAAATTCATTTTCTTCTGTAAGAGCGGTACCAGTCATACCTGATAATTTATTATACATTCTAAAATAGTTTTGAAAAGTTATAGTTGCAAGTGTTTTTGATTCTTTCTCTATTTTTACACTCTCTTTTGCTTCAATGGCTTGGTGAAGTCCATCACTATACCTTCTACCTTCCATAAGTCTTCCTGTAAACTCATCTACAATAATTACTTCGCCATTTTTCTCCATGTAGTCTTTATCTTTTCTCATTATGTAGTTTGCCTTTAAAGCTTGAACTACATGATGTTGTATGCCCATATTTTCTGCATCAGCATAATTTTTTACATGAAAAAACTTTTCTGCCTTATCTATCCCTGAATCAGATAATATAACAGCGCTAGCTTTCTCATCTATTGTGTAATCTTCTTCTTTAATTAGACCTTTGACAAAATAATCTGCAACTTTATAAAAATCTGTGGACTTTTCTCCTTCGCCAGATATTATAAGGGGAGTTCTAGCTTCATCTATTAATATAGAATCAACCTCATCCACGATTACATAATTTAAATCTCTTTGAACCTTTTCTTCCTTATAAACAACCATGTTATCTCTTAAATAATCAAACCCAAATTCATTATTTGTTCCATATGTTATATCTGAATTATAGGCAGCTTTCCTTTGAGTTTGATCTATATCATGAACTATTACGCCTACAGATACACCTAAGAATTCATGTATTCTTCCCATATCATCTCTATCTCTTTTGGCGAGATAATCATTTACTGTAATTATGTGAACACCTTTTCCTGTTAATGCATTCAGATATGCAGGGAGTGTAGCCACAAGAGTCTTTCCTTCACCAGTTTTCATCTCTGTTATTCTTCCTTGATGAAGTATAATACCTCCAATTAGTTGCACCCTAAAATGCTTCATGTGAAGAACTCTCCATGCGGCTTCCCTAACAACTGCAAATGCTTCAGGTAATATATCATCCAAAGTTTTCCCATTGCTTAATTCTGTTTTGAACTCCTCTGTTTTTGCTTTAAGTTCTTCGTCACTTAAACTAGTCATTTTTGAATCTAATGCTTCTATTTCATCTACTGTTGAAATTATTCTTTTTATTTCTCTATCACTATAACTACCAAATAATTTATCAAAAAATTTCATAATTTACATCCTCACTATTCTTTTAAAGACTTTCTAAATATACATTCAAATTATATCACTTAAGCTACTACTGTTCAACTTATAAAATTTTATAAAATTTGTAAATTATAAGTTGTTTTTATTATAATAATTAAAAAGTTAAAAAAGGATTAAAGTAAATATAACTACTTTAATCCCTTTATTTAAAACCTTATAGCTTGGGTTCTATCAAACCATAATTCCCGTCTTTTCTTTTATATACTACATTTACCTCTGAATTGCCATTTACTTCTGAACTACCATCGCTCATGTATACGAAGAAGCTATGTCCAACTAACTCCATTTGAAGTACTGCTTCCTCTGCTGACATAGGTTTAAAAGCAAATTTCTTTGTCTTTACTATCTTAGGCTCCATATCGCCATCTTCACTGTTATCATATTTTGGTATTCCTTGGAACTTAAGAGAATTTCCTTTATTTCTTTTTTCTAATTTCGTTTTATGTTTTCTAATTTGTCTTTCTAATTTATCAACAACAATATCTAAGGCAGTATACATATCCTCATTTTGCTCTTCAGATCTTAAAATAACCCCATTAAATGGAATTGTAATTTCAATAGTATGTCTATTCTTATGAACACTCAATGTTATCTGAGCTTCCACATCTGGATTGAAATACTTATCCAATCTCGATACTTTCTTTTCAATAATATTTTTCAAGGCTTCTGTTATCTCTATATTCTTTCCTAATACTTTAATATTCATACGCACAGCCCCTTCCTAATATTCACATATTGCTTAATATAAGCATATTATATGTTTTGTATCTTAATTTTATTACTTCTAAGGCAAAATAGCAACCATTAAAATCAGAATTCACAAAATATTAAAGTAATTTAAAGTTTGTTTCTCTTAATATCCCTTAATATTCCTTAATGTTCCTTATTGTCCCTTTGTTTATCTATTTATAAAGTTCTAATTTTTATTAGTTAAATAAAAACTCCTAGCATAAATGTTAGGAGTTTTTATATATTAAGTTAGTTGACCTGGTCTTTGACCCCACACTCGCCTGCTGGAGCTTTTGCTACCCAGAATTACCTTCTCACTACTCACACTCTCGTCTATTAAACGGCAGGACTAACCTCTAAGCCGCACCATGCTCACTAAACTTTGTTTAACTTACGTGGATCGTTTCGCCTGCGACTGGCATCGACTTTCAACCACAAACCTAACTTACTACAATACGTATTATACATTACTTTTAGCTATAGTCAATATAAATATATTATTTACACCATTTTCTTTTAGTCTACGTGCACAATAAAATGCTGTAGCACCAGTAGTTATAACATCATCCACAAGTAATATATTTTTATTTTTCACAAATTCATTTTCTTTAATTTTAAAACATTCTTTCATATTACTCCAACGCTCTTCACCACTTAGCCCTATTTGATCTTTTGTATTCTCAGTTTTTATTAAGCTACATACTACTGGAACATTCAAAAATTTAGATAAGTACTTTGCTAAATACTCGCCTTGGTTATATCCTCTGATTTTTAAACCTTTTTTAGTCATAGGCACATATGAAATTAAATCAAACTGTAAATTATTATTTTTTACAAGTTCTAACATATATTTAGCTAAAATCTCACCACATATAAAGTCACTTTTATATTTAAGTCTAATTATTAGCTCTTTTACTATATTTGAATAATAAAATGTCGACCAAACTGGATATGTCTCTTGATCATGGCCTATATTAAAATTTTCAGTGCAAAATCTTAATTTTTTTCTACATGTAGCACATAATGCATCACTTTCTTCGCTATATTCTTTACAAATAACGCATTGCTCATCGCCTGAATACATAAGTTCTGCTAAACAATAAAATATTTTTTTTATGTATTTAATAATCTTCTTTCCCACGCTTTCTCATTAAATTCTCTAGCCATATTTTTAGCCCTATCCATTTGCACTGTTTCAGCATTAGCTAAAAATATGGCCTCTCCCCTTTGTGCATTGTCATACCTTCCGACCTTGCTTGATAAACACAATAATTGTTTATGATTAAATTTAATATTATCAGCAAAATAAACCATAACATCAACTGAATGAAATTCTAAATAAGTTTCTTCGAAATCATTAGTTACTATTATCCCCTTATCTTTATTCATAAACTTTACTTTAATAGAATCATCACTTTTTTTACTAATGAATAAAAATATGTTTTCGCTTAACTTCTTTTTAAAATTGCTTAGATACTCAAACACAGCATTACCTTTTTCTTCATCTGGTGTAAATATTATTACCTTTCTATTAGATATGATTGACCAATTTAAATATTCGTAAACCACCAAGGGTATATCCAAACTAAGATTTATTCTTGTGGTAATGATTCTAGGCTCTATAATAGGTATATTAGTGTTTTTCAATGGGAACATAATTGTTTTTCCCTCGTTTAAAACATTTTCTACGCAATAAGCTATAGCTGTACCATCAGATTTACACCTTTTTAATAATATATTTCTTATTTGCTCTTTATCATATTTAGGAAAACTTCTAATATCGTTATAAATCACCAAATCAAATTTTCCTTGTAGTTTTAATGCATTTTCAGGACTGCATATATGTAAATATTCATTTACATTTATATAATCTATTTCAGTAGTATATGCATGCTGACCTAAATTGCTAAATTTATTTATAAAGTAAATAATATCAATACAACGTGAATCCTCATTAGTTACATATAGTATGTTCTTTTTAATATTAGCAAATGCAATTATAATTTTTAAAAATATATCAGAAGAATTATAAAACGCAGACACAACATCAATTCTTCTTTTGCCATCTTGAGGACATTTTAAAATTTCTTTGCTAATTTCATCTTTTTCCTTACTAAGGTTTAATTTTGCGTAATATAACATGTAAAATCTCCTTTCCAGTTAAAGTATTATTTTCGATACTATTAAAGTATTATCTTCGATACTATTAATATTTATTATAGGACCTGTTGTAAAATGAAGTTGAACCAATAAGAAATCCATAGTGGATTAATTCTGTGTTATGCTTTAATCGCCTAAACTAAAACACACAGGAGGATAATCACT
Organism: Clostridium psychrophilum; assembly: GCF_018861705.1. Classification (GTDB taxonomy): domain Bacteria; phylum Bacillota; class Clostridia; order Clostridiales; family Clostridiaceae; genus Clostridium_AD; species Clostridium_AD psychrophilum. Next base: position 7,016 of record NZ_JAHLEC010000141.1, read on the forward strand.
ATGGAATA
>NZ_JAHLEC010000142.1 GCF_018861705.1 Clostridium psychrophilum
TCTTCAGAATAGCCAATTTTACTCACCATGTTTTATTGCTCCTCTCGTAAAGCCTATACAGTATAGTATACTATATTTCTCTCTACGACAACTATCTTAACACATAGGGATAGTCATATGCATAAAATTGACTAATGTGAGGTGAAATAGATGAAAAATGAAACAATAATCAGAGCTATGGAAGAATCGGATTTAGAACACGTCCTTTCATTGAGGAATATAGATTCTAATTCTGTAGTTTCAAAAACGTTTTATAAAAAAGAGGTTTTAATAAACTACTTAAGAAGGAATCCTAAAGTTAGTTCAGTAGCGTGTACATTAGAAGGAAATATGATTGGTTTTCTATTATGTGGGCATGATGGAATGCTAGGTTTTATTTACAATATTACTGTTCATAATGAATATGGAATGAGACAAATTAGCAAAATGATGGTAAATCGTTCATTATCAGAATTAAAAAAAGTTGGGATTAATAAAGGTTTTGTATTTACCAAAAATAGCACCTTTGATTTGGAAGAATTTTGGAACTCCATTGGATGGACAGTAATTCCAGATAAAACATCCAAATAAAGCATATAATTAAATCATGTATATTCATTAATATTGATCCTCTTCTACTAAATTAATTATAATTATATACCAAAATATGAATTATCATCAAAAAAATCTCCGTACTCTATATTTTATAGAGTACGGAGATTCTAATTCTGCTACAAGTTCTTATTTTACTTATCCCAAGACAAAACGCCTGTCACTTCTGCCTTTTCATAATTGTCTACTTTCCAAATAGTTTAACAGCCTGTTTCATTTTATTAATAATATCCACACCAAATGGACAGTTTTTTGTGCATGCTCAACATTCTATGCACTCACTTGCGTGGTGCTCTAATAATTCATAATGATTTTTTAATGTTTCAGGAACATTTTCTTGAATTAATGATAAATCTAAATATTTATTTACTAATGCAATATCTATTTTTTTTGAGCATGCGGCACAATGCCCACAATACATACAATGTCCGCTAAATGAACTTCTTGGCGCATTTGCAATAACTTCACTATAATCTTTTTCTTTATTGCTAGAAGTCGCATATGCGGTTGCTGCAAGTACTTGAGAACTATTATCTACTCCCACCATTACTGAAGCAACTGCCGGTCTGTTTAAACAATAATGTAAACATTGTACCGGGGTCAGTGCTTTTTCAAAAGGCGATTCTTTGCCATTTAGTAACACTCCAGCAGCATATCCTTTCATAACAGTTAAAGCAACACCCGCATTCTCACAAGTTTGGTATAGCCTATCCCGTTTTGGATGAATACCTTCATAAGTCCTGTTTTTAAAAGTATTTTTTTCAAAAAAATGTTTACATCTTCACTTGCTGGTAACATATCATAAGCAGCATTGATACTAAATAAAATCACATCAACTATTCCCGTTTCCACTGCTCTAAGAGCAATATCTGTATTGTGTGTTGATATTCCTATAGACTTAATTATCCCTTTCTCTTTTAATTCTTTCGCCTATTTAATTATTTCTCCATTAAAAACATCATCAAAATCCTTTTGATCATCAACATAATGAATCATTCCTACATCCACATAGTCAAGCTTCATTCTAGTTAAAAAGTCTTCATATGCATTGACAACTTCATTTAAATTTCTGGTACGTCTATATTGTCCTTTATCCCAGCTAGAACATAGATGTCCTTCAATAACAAAACTATTTCGAGGTAACTTACTTAACGCTTTGCCCACATTACTTCGGACCTGCGGATTTGAATTGTATATATTAAAAAAATTAATACCTTCATTTATTGCACAATCGATAATCACTTCGCAATCTTCATAACTTTTTTTCTCAAATCCCTCACCACCAATACCGATGGCACTCACTTTAATTCCTGTTCTTCCTAAGATTCTATATTCCATATTATGTACCTCCAAATAATTGTTTGGTTGTAAAGATGTTTGTTTTACTTATTTTAGCTTACCATACACTTCATCGGTAATTGCTTCTAACCATTCATTAGATGAACCTTCTGCAGGTACTTCCACTGCTAAGTGTGAAAAAGTACTGTCTTTTGCTGCTCCATGCCAATGTTTTACTTCAGGTAGAATGTTAACAACATCTCTTGGATGTAACTCCTGTGGCTCTTTTCCCCACTGCTGATACCATCCTCTTCCCTCTGTTACAAGAAGAATTTAACCACCTTTATGATGAATATGCCAATTATTACGGCATGTTGGTTCAAATGTTACATTCCCAATTGGTACACCAGTAGTCGTAAGCATATTTAAATATGCCTGTCCAATGAAATATTTGGAAAACATCTCTGGAAGTGCCTCTCCTTTTGGAAAAATTGTATTGTTATTTAATTCCTTTTTATCACTCATATTATATAACCTCCTTTTATAATAAAATTCACAATATAATAGCTATATTACTTAGAGTTAACTTCAAGTCAAGTATTAGTTTCAGCTTTTATTTATCTATCTGAGTAGCTGCATTATTTATGCAACTAAGTGCATTAAGACTTCTTGGGTAACCTATAAACGGTAGACATTGTGAAATAATCTTAATTAAAAACTGCTTATCATTACCTAGTTTCATATTGGCTACCGCATGACTTGTAAGTTGTGACTCACAACCACCCTGGGCAGATAAGAAGCAAAAAGTAATCATTTCGCGCTGCTTCTTATCAAGACCGCTTCGCGTATAATAATCACCAAAGCAATTATCAGCTAACCAATGATTAATATGTCGTGATTCTTCCGGTCCTGACTTATAGAATTCTTTCATTCCATCTCCAAAACTATCAACCTGTGCCTGAATTCCTCTTTCTAAACGATTTTCAGTTGTAGTGTTTACCTGTCCCTTAAGTGGTAACTTAATACCCCTTTCTGTTAGTACATCATTAGTGCCATTAAGAAATGGAAATACCCTTCCAATTCCAAGGTAAGCTACGGCCTGATATACAATTTCTTTCATTTCTACTGGTGTTACTCCAAAATTAAGTGCGGCAGGCACCATTTCTTTAAACTCATCAATCCCTTGGCATCCAATTAAGGTCGCAATAATTGCCATCATTCTAGTATGGTCCTCTAAGTCATCCTGATTTACAACCTCATCAAATGCAAAGTTATCAAATCGTTCAACAAATTCTGGATCTGTTTCTAATAACTTTGATGCAATGCCTGGAAACATCCTTTCATGATACTCTTTTGAAAAGTCCGTAATTGCCATTTAAAATCGCTCCTTTATTTTTTACCTAAACCTGTTAAATACTCTACAGTTTGTGGATCATAATGAGAAAAGAATGCACTCTCTCCTTTATCTAACTTAGCAATCATATCCATATCATCTTTTGATAATTCAAAATCAAATACATCCAAATTCTGAATCATTCTTTCCTTACTTACTGATTTTGGAATTACAACTACATCTCTTTGAATCTGATATCTTAAAACAACCTGTGCAATAGATTTATTATATTTATCACCAACTGCTTTCAATGTTACATTCGTAAATATATCATTTTTTCCTTCAGCAAAAGGTGCCCAAGCTTCAAACTGTACTCCGTATTTCTTCATAATTTCATTTGCTTTTACCTGTTGGTTAAATGGATGTGTCTCTACCTGATTAATTGCAGGAACAACTTCGTTAAACTGGGTTAGATCAATTAATCTGTCCGGATAGAAATTACTAACCCCTATAGCTTTGATTTTGCCTTCTTTATATAAATCTTCCATAGCACGATATGTTCCATAATAATCACTGAAAGGTTGATGAATTAATAATAAATCCAAATAATCTAGTTGCATTTTTTTCAGTGCTTTAAATTGTGCAGGACATTTCTCTCCATCTATAAACCATTGACAGTTACGACATTCAAAGCATGGTCTGTAATTACTGTCCTTTAATGACCTTTCGATAAATCTGGCATCAGCTAAAAATGACTTCGCATATGCCACGAAATCGCAGTAATTGCTTTCAATCAGCACGTTGCCTCTAGCCAGTGTCTTAATGTTATTTACGCAAATAACAGGAATTTTTACATGTTTTTTGACATAGCCACCAGTATAAACTACCTCATTATACTTAAAATCGGATGGAAGTTTTAGCTTTCTTTCTCGTGGTATACCTATAGACACATGCAACATATCAATTCCTATCTCTTCCAGTTTTTGCGCAGTCTGTACGTCTATGTCTAAACTACCGCCCCAGCCCATCCGGTATGATACTATGAAACTATCTCCAGCGAAGCTCTTAATTCCCTCCGTGATTTCCTTCACTAAAGTCAGCCTTCCGGTCAAATCGCCGCCATAACTATCTTGACGCTTATTGGACTCAGAAGATGCCATCATGTTCAGAAAAAAGGAATGTGCTCCATGCAGTTCAATTCCATCAAGGCCGGCATTTTTGCAGATTTCTGCCCCCCTGATAAACTCATCTCTGATTTTAATTAAATTTTTTTTAGTCAACTTATTAATATCTCTGGAATTGTCGTCATAAAAACCGAAACCAGGAAGAGCAAGCTGTGCAAAAAAAACAGTTCCGTTCTTATGGTAAGCTTCGGCTATTTTACTCAGATATTCGACATGCTTATCGGAGTAAGCGCCAGCTCCGCCTGATGTACCACCAGCCTTACTTGATGTATTACATTCAGCCGATACGTAAAGTGCTTGACTGATGATTAACCCAATTTTTTTATCGGCTCTGCCCAAATAGTCATGCATAAGTTTTTCACCCATGATTCCCTCATAGCTTGGAAAACCAAATCGTACAACAGGAGCCATAACTATCCTGTTACTAAATGATACATTTTTTACTTGAAATGGTTTAAAAATATTTGGCATATAATCACTCTCATATAAGATAATTAACGAAAAAAAGAGGACTTATCATAAGAAATTTACCTCCAGAGAAAAAGAAAGGATATAAGACCTATGCTAAAATGATTACTGGCATATCTTTTCTTCCTTCTCTTACTATTGATTTTTATTTATTATAAAGATTTTCCTAAGATATATGCTTGATTCGGAAAATTCGTCTGTTCAATCACTTCCCTAACTGGACACCCTGTTGCAAATAACTTTCCTGCATCATTCCAATTCATAAAACTAAGTATAGATTCATAATTTTTCTCCAATGCCTTCATTGTCCAATCGTCTGCACCATAGGAAGTAGCCAAAAGCATTGATTTTTTGTTACCTACCAATTTTGCATTGTAAGCATGGAAACGATCGATAACTGCTTTTATCTGTGCTGACATTCCATAATAATATAGCGGCGTTACGAATACTATCATATCTGCTTCTATCAACTTTTCGTACCATGTGTTCATAGCATCCTTTCGTACACACTGACCATCATGACTTGCGCAATACTCACATGCCAAACATGGTTTTACCTCTTCCGGCGTATGATACTGACCATTCAGCTTGGCAGTCAACTTTAATGCTTTCTGAGAAAGGTCTATCATCACCTGGTGTAATTCCGAACCGCCCTCAACTGCTTCACCTCTATTTAAGTGTGCTAATAAATCATTGATATCCATTTGTATCCTCCTTATCGATAAGAATTTCTTAGAACATCTACAACATCCTTATGCGTCATTTTACATGGATTTGCTGTAAACAGAAAGCCGTTAGTTTCGCGAGCATTGGTCGCCATTTTATCAAACTCATCAGGCGAGATACCATAATCGCTCATTTTGAGTTCCGCTACACCACAGGCTTTTTGCAAGTCCATAAGAACAGTGATGAAATCCTCCGGCTTATTAGCTTCTTTGATTCCCATTGCCTTTGCCATCGCGATAAATCTCTTATCACAAGCATGCTTTTCAATAAAGAATTCATAGAACGCTCTTGAAATCATAATAAGTCCTGCACCGTGAGGCAAATCCTGATGATATGCACTCATTGCATGTTCAATAGAATGCTCAGCAGTAGTAACGCTCACAGTCATAACTACACCCGAAAGGGTACTAGCAAATGCCATGTGTTCTCTTGCCTCCATATTGCTACCGTCTTTTACCGCACGTGGAAGATATTTAGCTGCATTTTCAATAGCAGTCAGTGCATACATGTCACTCATTAGGCTTGCAAATTTCGAAATATAACTTTCTGTAGAATGGAAAAGTGCGTCAAATCCTTGATAAGCAGTAAATTTAGATGGAACTGTCTTCATAAGTTCAGGATCGATTATAGAAATCAACGGGAATAAACGATCATCACCACCAAAGCCAATTTTTTCATTGGTTTCATCATTTGTGATAACACCCCACTGGTCTGCTTCTGAACCTGTTCCTGCTGTTGTAGTAATACAAATCACCCCAAGTGGGTCATTTTCAAGCGCTTTGCCCTTTCCAGTACCCCCGGAAATATAATCCCAGATATCTCCATCATTTGTTGCCATTGCTGCTATTACTTTTGAGGCATCAATAATACTGCCACCACCAAGAGCAACAATAAAATCACATCCGTTATCTCTTGCTGTTTTTGCTCCGGCTATAACCGTGGACTTCAAAAGATTTGTCTGCACTTTATCAAAAACAACGCTTTCAACTCCTGCTATTGTGAGTTCCTCAATAGTTCGATCAAGGGAACCATTTTCTTTAGTAGATTTTCCGTTTGAAATAACTACCATTGCCTTTTTGCCAGGTAGTTTCTGCTCATGCAATTCGCTAAGCCTTCCACATCCGAAAATAAATCTTGTTGGTGCATACATATTAAAGCTCATTTTTAATTCCTCCATTTGTTTAAAATATTATTTAGATCAATTGCAATAACAAGTTGAACCAATTTGTATTTATGACTTAAATCGTTGAATTTACTTATGCTGCATAAATTATATCTAATTGTGCTTCGAATAGATCTTCAGG
>NZ_JAHLEC010000143.1 GCF_018861705.1 Clostridium psychrophilum
TTTAGAAATGAATAAAAATAAACATTAACATTAATAAAGATAAGTAAGAAATCATTCGTATTATTTAAAGAAGGTTTCTTATCAAACTTATAATTAGATTATACAAGGAGGGTATACTATGAAAAACATTGTACTTATAACAGGTGGTGCAAGGAGTGGCAAAAGTACATATGCTGAGAAGCTAGCTAAAGAGGCTAAAGGTGGGGTACTTTATATCGCAACTTCAATTCCATTTGATGATGAAATGAAGGATAGAGTTAAAAAACATAAGGAAAGAAGGCCAAATAATTGGTATACTTTTGAAGGGTACAAGGATTTAAAACAAGTGTTTTGTAACGAAAAGGTACACTTTGATCTTATTTTATTAGATTGTGTAACAATAATGGTTACGAATCTTATGCTAGAACGATCAGGAGATAACTTTGATGAGCTAAATAATAATGATATAGATATAATGGAAAGTGAAATTTTAAATGAAATTGCAGAATTTATTGATGCGGCTGACAAAAATTTGAAAACAATAATATTTGTAACCAATGAACTTGGTTCTGGAATTGTACCTGAATATAAAATGGCAAGAGTTTTTAGAGACATAGCTGGTAGGGTAAATCAATATATTGCATCAAGGTCACAGGAAGTTTATATGGTAGTTTGTGGTATACCAGTTAAGATTAAATAATTATAATTTACGGGGGTAACTAATGTTTATGAGAAAAAATATAATAGTTGTGGCTTTAGCTGTATTAGTGTGCTTTGTATTTAGTGCATGCGCGAGCAAAACTACTACTAATAAAGATATTAATACTACTAAAAATGCAGCGAGTAACGTGGTGTATCCTTTAAAGGTTGTTGATTCATATAAGAGAACAGTTACCATCGAGAAAGAGCCTAAAAGGATTATTACAATTGCACCAAATGTAACAGAAGCAATTTATGCTCTTGGTAAGGGCTCTAGTGTAGTAGGTAGAAGTAACTACGACGATTACCCAAATGAGGTTCTAAAGGTTCTATCAGTTGGTGATTTATTAGCACCAAGTATAGAAAAAATTGTTGAACTAAAGCCTGATGTAGTTTTAACTTCAACGCTTTTTAATAAGGATGTGATTAAAAAATTAGAAAAGCTTAATATAAAGGTTATAGTGCTTAGTGATGATAAAAATTTCAATGGCGTATATAATACCATGTTTAAGCTTGGTCAGGTTGTTAATGCTGGCGCAAAAGCAGAGTCAATAACATCAGAGATGAAAAAGAAAGTTGCATATGTAACAACTAAGGTATCGAAAGCTAAGAAGCCAACAGTGTATTACATCGCAGGTTTTGGTAAGAGTGGCGATTTTACTGCAGGGAAAGATACATTTATAGGTAATATGATAGAAATGGCTGGAGGAAAAAATGCGGCAGATGACGTAATTGGTTGGAAATACAGTCTTGAAAAGCTTGTGCAAAAAGATCCTGATGTATTAATATGTTCTAATTTATACGATTCAAAAAAAAGTATAGAAGTAACAAATGGTTACAAGAATTTAAAGGCAGTAAGGAATGGCAAGTTGTTAGAAATTGACGAAAATATTATTGTTAGGCAAGGACCAAGACTTGCAGATGGGTTAGAAGCAATTGCAAAAATAGTTCATCCTGAACTATTTAAATAGAAGGAGTTAAATTACCATGACGTTTATAGAAAAAAAACCTTTTTATAGAAGAATATTTGTAGTAGGAATATTTTTATTGTTTATAATTATAATTCTTGCCACAAATTTTGGAGTGGCTAACATTTCTTTAAAACAGACGGCGTTAATTACAATGAGTAGGATACCAATAGTAAATAAATTTGTATCACTTGACGGAATTAAATATACATCTGTAATTATATTGTTAAACTTAAGATTGCCAAGAATATTTTTGGCTGGTCTTGTAGGAGCAGCACTTTCAGTAGTTGGGACTTCTTATCAGGGAATTTTTAAAAACCCAATGGCGGATCCATTTATATTAGGGGTATCATCGGGGGCAGCACTTGGAGCCACTATAACTATGGTTTTTCTTAAAGAAACTCATTTTTTTGGAATAAGTATGATATCACTTAGTGCATTTGTGGGAGCTATAATAACTACATTCTTTGTTTACAATATTGCTAGAGTTGGCACAAAAGTTCCAGTGGTAACGTTACTGCTTGCAGGTGTTGCTTTGAATTATTTATTATCTGCTATCATTTCACTAATGATGACATTTAATAGAGATAATATTGAGAAAATTGTTATGTGGACAATGGGTAGTTTTTCGACAGCTGGATGGGGTGACGTAATTTTACTGTCTATTGTAACAGTTCCGTCAATTTTGTTTATATCTGCATTTTCAAAAGATTTAAATATCATGCTACTTGGAGAAGATAGTGCTAGAAGTCTTGGTATTGATGTAAATGAGTTAAAAAAATACATATTTGTAATAAGTACTTTAATGGTAGCGGCAGTTGTATCGGTAAGTGGAATAATTGGGTTTGTGGGATTAATAGTGCCTCATGCTATTAGGATGATTTGTGGACCTGATAATAGGGTGGTCATACCATTCTCTGCAATTTTTGGGGCAATGTTTTTAATAATTTGTGATACGATTGCAAGGGGAATACTTCCACCGTCAGAAATACCTGTTGGGATCATTACTTCTATTTTTGGAGTGCCGTTTTTTATATTTTTATTATATAAAGCGAAGAAGAAGGTGATTTAGTTGATAGAGATAAATAATGTGAGTTTTTCTTTTGATAATGAAGTATTAAAAAACATAAATATAAATATAGAAAAAGGAAAATTTTATACCATTTTAGGACCGAATGGATCGGGTAAAACTACTCTTTTAAGAATATTATCAAAATCACTTCATGCGGATATTGGAGAAATTTATATTGATGAAAAGGAGTTAGACGAAATAAAATCAAAGGTTTTAGCAAAGAGAATGGCGGTGGTATCGCAAAGTACAGAAATTGAATTTGATTTTTCAGTACAAGATATAGTTCTTATGGGAAGAGCACCTCATATTGATAGGTTTTGTTCAGAAAGTGAAGAAGATATGAAAGTAGCAAAGAATGCAATGAAAATGACAAATACTTGGGAATTTAGAGAAAAAAGTATAAATGCATTAAGCGGTGGAGAAAGGCAACGTGTGGTAGTTGCAAGAGCAATTGCTCAACAGGCAGGAATAATTCTTTTGGATGAGCCTATTTCTCATTTAGATATTCATCAACAAATTGAAATAATGAATCAATTAAAACAATTAAATAAAAATAAAAATGTAACGATTATTGTGGTACTTCATGATTTAAATATAGCAGCAGCATATGGTGATCGTATGATATTGATGCATGACTGTAAAGTTTATAAAAATGGATATCCGGATGAAATACTAACAGAAGATATAATTAGAAAGGTTTATGGATTAGAGGTATATGTAACAAAAAATCCTAAAACAGGGAAAACATTTGTTATGCCCTTTTAGTATAAAAAGTAGCACAATTATAGATTAATTGTGCTGTTCTTTTGTTAAATATCATATTGTTTAAGACTTTTGTTTATATATTCCTCATCAACATCATAAAATGCATCTTCATTTATACTTCTATAAGAGTTGTACAATTCATTTTCTTCTGCGCATTTAGAGTTATATTCATCGATATATGAACTATTGCAGATTTTATTATAATTAATGCTATTATTAACCTCATTTAAAGGTATGAAAGGGGTTACTGGTACTATATAGTAGGGTGGATAATAAATTAGCATTTTAACTCCTCCTATTTGTAGTCTTCACAATAGATTTTAAAGTAAGCCTTTGGAAACTTGCATAGTGGACAAAACTCAGGTGCGTCTTTTCCTATGTGAATATATCCACAATTCATACATTGCCATTTTACATCAGTTTCTCTTTTGAATATCATGCCTGCTTCAAGATTTTCATATATTTTCATGAATCTATTTTCATGATTTTCTTCTACTTCCTGTAATTCTTTATAGAAGTTTGCAATATCCATAAACCCTTCAACTATAGCATCTTTTTCAAACTGCTTATATAAAGTATTACTTTCATGAGCTTCTCCTTTTGCGGAATCTTTTAAATTTTCTGCGGTATTTTTATTCATTTTAAGAAATCTATTAAAAACTTCTCTTGCATGAGCTTTTTCATTATTTGCGGTAGCCTCAAAAATAGAGGCTATATATTCATAACCTTCTTTTTCTGCTTTTTCAGCATAAAATGTATATTTGTTTCTTGCTCTTGATTCTCCTGCGAAAGTGCTTAAAAGATTTCTTTCAGTTTTACTGCCATTTAAATTCATTTTTATTCCTCCATTAAGTAATTTGTCCTCTTTATTATTCTATTCATTATTCTTCTAAAAGTTACTTTAAAAGAGTACTTAAATCTATGAATGAACTTTCTTCTAATTTAGCTATAAAAACAATTTTTGTTTTTATAATTAGTTGTTGTATAAAAGATTCAAAAAGTAAGTATATGAGAGTTTTTTTAATCAATGAAAATATGATTGCCGTTTACTAGGCTCAAAACTTCTATTCATCGGTTTTGACTGCTTCATAAAAAAATGGTATACCTAACAAGACTAATTATTATACTTAAATTCATGTGCTACGCCATTCAACGAAGATGTTGCAGCGACCCATGAGATGATTTAATTGTGATAATATCAATATTCATCAAATATTATTTGCAAAAGGTGTAAACAATGATTTGCCTATGACAAGAGGCTATATGGATAAATAGACAAAATTTTTAATAAGTGGGTGATAAAATGAAATACATAAGACAATTGATGATTGTTTTAATTCCATATCTTATTGGTACTATATTACAACTAACATTACACATTCCAATTCCAGGATCTGTTATTGGGCTTATTTTACTGTTTTTAGCACTACAAATAGGAATAGTTAAAGTTGAAATGATAGAGGAACTTTGCGAATTTCTTTTATCGAATATGTCTTTTTTCTTTATTCCTGCTGGAGTAGGTCTGATGACGGCTTTTGGTGTATTAAAAGGAAAGTGGGTACCATTTATAATTATAGTTGTGTTCTCCACATGTTTAGTTTGGATTGTAACAGCCTTAGTAGTTAAAGCTTTAAGAAAGGGACGATTAAATGAATGATTTAATTACTTCACCAATTTTTGGCGTAATAGTATCTCTTATTGCTTATGAATTTGGAACTTATATAAAGAAAAAAGGCAGACTTTCAATTTTTAATCCACTATTAATAGCAATTATTATATTAATATTTTTTCTCCAAAAATTTCATATTTCCTATAAAGATTATAATAATGGAGGTCAAATAATCTCATTTTTCTTATTTCCAGCTACAGTTGCATTAGCACTTCCAATGTACAAAAAATTTGCATTATTTAAAAAAAATGTTGTACCAATTCTTATAGGAATTTTTAGTGGGGCTATTTCCGGTTTTGTATGTGTAGTATTTTTTTCAGAATTATTTGGATTGACTGATTTGCTTACCAAATCTTTAATACCAAAATCTATAACAACACCTATAGGAATAGCATTGTCTAAGCAATTAGGTGGACTTTCATCAATTACAGTTGTAGCTATTATTATGACAGGAATTATAGGGTCTATTGTTGGACCTGTTTTGTATAAAATTTTAAAAATTAAGGATAAAGTGGCATTTGGAATTGCTATGGGGGCATCTTCTCATGCACTAGGAACGGCAAGGGCTATGGAAATAGGAGAAACCGAGGGAGCAATGAGTGGGTTAACTATGGCTATTTCGGGAGTTGTAACTGTTCTTATATGTCCTTTTTTATGGAATCTATTTCTTATAATGGTTAAATGATTAATTATAACATAACTAAATTAGCTAATTCTATAAACATTATATGATTGAGGAGGTATTGTAATTATGAAAAAAGATGAGAGTAAGAGTCCTTTAAATAAATTATTTAATTCAATAGACAATTTATTATCCGATGAGAAAGAGCAGAAATTAAGAAGCAAATTAGGAAAAGAAATACGTAAATGCATTTTTACAGAAGATGTAGTTGAAAAACTTAATGAAAATGATTTTACAGGCTTTGCTCAGGAGGAAGAGGAAACGGGGTTGCTTTTCTCCACGATATTTCCTGTTTTTGTAGAGAAAAATGGTGTTATCTTTAGACTATATAAGCATAAGGTTGAAGTAGATTTGTCAGATGAGATGAGTGATAGATATATTTTTATATTTTCAGATGGCAGACTTACATCGGGTTTATTTCAATGCTTCAAGCTTTATGATGATGAATATATTTATGGGGTAAAAAAGATAATGAATATGATACCAAATTTTAAAAAAACTGTAAAAAAGGCTTTAATAAATTTAAATAATAATGAAGAGTTTAATAAGCAAGAAATGGGAAATGTTAAAGACAGAGAAATAGTAGCAAAGAATAATTATAATGAATTACTAGAATGTTTAAGTAAGTTTGAATAAATATAAATTAGAAATATATATTTATAGTACGGGTTAGTCTATACTCATTCTTACTATATTAAGTTAATGTTATTCAAATTCAAAGCTGACATCTTTTTTATTAGATGTCAGCTTTATTTTTTTATTATATAGGAAACAGCTTGCGGAAAGCACTGTGGATAACATTCTAGCTAAAAAATAGATAGAAAAAATAAGAAAAATATGAGATGATATAACCATGAAAAATAATAAGATTACTATAAAACAAATATTTGAAGATAA
>NZ_JAHLEC010000144.1 GCF_018861705.1 Clostridium psychrophilum
AAATATGTGTCTTTGAATCCAATAAAAGAAGAAGAACTTCTCATTATAGAAAAGGCATCATCATAAAAAAATTAAATGTATAAATTGCGACAACTATGTTGACAAACTCCGAAAGAGAGTGTCGAAAAAGAAAATAAGTGAGTTAAGACTGGTATTTCAAATAAACTCTGGATGAAATTCAAGGATTAAAATATTTAAAGAAGATGAAATCGTATATGGTATTTTTTTAGCTACAATTAAACAATCCGAATTGTACAATCAAATAACACAAAACTAATGCTTAAACTCTAGAGTAATCGGGGGCTTAATATTTGTCTGATTTAATAAGGCTATTCAAAATTATACCAATAACTACGAGCATTATATATAATATTACTCTTGCTGAGTTTAGCATGACCATCAATTTTTAATACTCGACCGTAGGGTGTTTTTGTGTTATTTATATAAGTTATATTCAAACAGAAAATTTAAAGATAAAATCGTTGCATTATTTCAAATAAGCAATTTATCACATCTGTGATGAACTTATTATCAACAAAATTCCTGAGATTATTATATATAAATAATTGTTTTTTATCTTTTGATTTTTCTCTTTATATACAGTTAACTTTGTAATGAATTTTATGCTCAATCCAAGCAGTATAGTCATAATTCCTCCACTTAACAAGAAATAAGTTATGCTTTTTGTTAGAATACTAACCAATAATATAGGAATTAAATATAAAATAATCGTATTTAATTTATTCATTTTGATTCCCTCCTTGACTTTCCTAAAGGTATATAGCAACAATTTTTCAATAACTAGTATAACTGATTGGGTACAATACGGAATTATTTTTTCTTATACATGTATTGTTTAATTATTTCAGTAGGTATTATGAATAATATTATTGTCACTATATAATAGATTAATTTATTATATGGTAATAAAATACTTGTCGTAAATGCTAATACAATTATAAAACATATAAAAATTATAAGAACCCCTAAGACAGTTTTATGTTTATGCATTATGAGTACTCCTTACAATTATGGGTAGTTTTGATTATCCTGCCAAAATGTATATTAGTTACAAAATATATTATTAATGTGGATTTTGTGCGTTTTGAATTCTTTATAATGACATTCTTGAGGTACGGAAACTATTCATGTAAAAATGGACCATATCCTATTTTATGTAACAATTCAAGTCTTCTTATTGAAATTTCACCAAACTAGAATTCAAGATAACGTTTATTATGTTGTATGGTTTTTATGGATTAAAACTGCAAAATTCCTTATATGTAATATATACTATATATAGTATAATTAAGAAAAAAGGTTAATTATTACTTGAAGAAAAGTTTTTGTGAAAGCATTTCACATAATATGTATATTAACAAATTCAACTGGTAATCAGTTGGATTTTTGAATTGATATTTTGAATAATACATGGTAATGTGAAGCTAGCTTCACATAAAGCTAACTTCATGAAAGAAGGGTAATAATGAAAAATAGAGTTCGTGAACTCAGAAAGAAATATAATATGACTCAACAACAATTAGCTGATGCAGTGTATGTTTCTGCAAGAACAATTATTTCTCTGGAGCAAGGCCAATATAACCCATCGATCATGTTAGCGTATCGAATTACAATCATCCTTGCCACAACTATTGAAGATCTATATTGCCTTGAACAAAATAAAAGAAAGGAGGATGAACATCATGACGATTAAAAATCATAGAAATATGTTGAATGCAATTTTAGGACTTGTTTTATTGGTTGGATGTATTTATGTTTTGGTTAGCGAAGGATTGCAAGTAAAATACCTTATTGGATCCGTACTTTCTGTTGGGTTGATAGTGGTTAATTTTATCTGGGGAGGAAGAGAAGAAGGAGTTGAAGAAATGATTATAGGTCAAGCCGATGAACGTGATTTGTATAATGCTATGAAGAGTAGTCGAGCTGCTTTAAGAATCACAAATGACATTTGTTTTATATCAGCTATTATTTTCTTTTTGATCTATGCAATTGCTAAAATAGACATCTATTTGAATATTGGGATGACATTATTCGTAGTTATTGTTGTGATGTTTATAGCTTTTCTGCTATGCGATCATTACTATGAAAAACATAATTGAGGAAGCTTATAAGCATTATAAATAGTTTAATATTTGTAATCATTTAACATTTCTCATAAACAGTTAATCAATCGCAAATTTGAAATTGATGTACTGGCGTAATAAATTTCAAATTTGATTGGTACAAACAATAGGGGGAGGAATGTTATGTGAATATTTATTTCAAGTAAAAGCTTAAGATGAGATGTGCGCAGGTAGTCTGGTTATCAAGGTTAATATCCGTAAGTTGTACAATTCGGTTTAGACGATAAAGCAGGGTATTTCTATGAATATTAAGAGCCTTGCTTGTTTTTGTGCTATTGCACATCGAGGTCATGTAGGTTTTTAGGGTTGTCAAATATTCGGTACCATTTAGATTATCATGTTTTTCAAGTATTGAAAGAGTGGGATGCATGTAATTTTGTGGTTCCATGTGTGTACGAACAGTTGATAAAATATTTTCAAGCACTAGATTATTATAGACGGAAATCATAGGACATTTCGGATTTAATTTACCTAGAGTAAGTGCATGTTTTGCTTGGTAAAGGTAAGGTCTAAGGTCCAAAAGGTTATCGAACCTGTCGCTTATTCCGGCAAGAAGATGCAGTTCCACAAGTATGGGTTTAAGCATTTGCATTTGTGCTTTGACAAAAGAATCCATCATAGATTTTGTGTTTACTGTTGTAATGAGTAAATATATGCATTCGTCAAAAACTATGGATAATACTGAGGGAAGCTTTTTTTCAAATTGTTGATGTATATATTGAAGGAGAACAGAGTCTATG
This sequence comes from Clostridium psychrophilum, assembly GCF_018861705.1. Classification (GTDB taxonomy): domain Bacteria; phylum Bacillota; class Clostridia; order Clostridiales; family Clostridiaceae; genus Clostridium_AD; species Clostridium_AD psychrophilum. The sequence continues at coordinate 2,885 of NZ_JAHLEC010000144.1, forward strand.
GTTGCCCGAGTGGGTTGTATAGCAAGCAGACAATAGCCTTTAGATAACGTTAAATTAACATGGCTACTCCATTCTTTAAGTTGGTTTTGGTTGTTAATATGTCCATGGAACAATTCAGAAAGAAACACATTTTGTAGTGGAAGAAGTTCTGAAGAAAATTTCATTATGCGGCTAAATTCCATGGCAAAGGCTTGGACGATTATATCTGCTGATGCTAAATCTTCTTGTGCACATTTTCCATCAGGATAGAGTATGCCCATGTAGCCCTTAATTTGTCCATTAACACGGACACTTACCATTATTCTTGGTAAGTTTGCTACCATCCCCCAGTCGACCAAGAAGGCACGGTTGTTTTCTCTGTTAGTTTTAACATAGTTGTCATTATCAAAGTCCCAAATCATTTCAGATGGTACGAGATTTTCCTTAAGCAGAGTATCCCGGATAGGGTCGCCTAGAGGACAGTGTGGCACCTGAGAAAGCACTTTATATTCTACATCAATAAGGACAATGGGATGTTTCATATAGCTGTAGGCAGCCTTTGTTATTTCTTCAAATCCACCCTTTGAAAGCGCATCAAAGAGGAGTTTATATAATTCTTGTATAATATTTGTAATCATGAACATCCCTCCATGTATATTTATTTTATTTCCATATTAGTATCATATTATATACTCATTTTAGCATAAATAAGTGTGTTGTGCAGCTGCATAAATATGAGGTAAAAAATTCTATGGACTGCACATTGTAAACGATTGAATTTCTAGCTATAATTTAGATATAAGGTACTAATAAATAAAAAAATTATACTAAAAAGGAGTGAAAACATGTTAAAACTATTTGAAAAAACAAATATTGGAAGGATGAAATTAAAAAACAGAATAGTCATGGCTCCAATGGGAACAACAGCAGATGTAGATGGAGGGTACAATGAAAGATCAATCAATTACTTCGTTGAAAGGGCAAAAGGTGGTGTAGGACTAATTATTACAGGCGCCAATATAGTCTCCACTAAATATGAAGATCGTCCATGTAATCAGTTGGACAACTTTCACCAGGTAGACCGTCTTGGATTATTGGCTGATAAGGTACATCAGTATGGAGCAAAACTTTGTGTTCAAATTACACCAGGCCTTGGAAGAATGGTATTTACAGATCCATTCACAGCTCCATATTCAGCTAGTGCAGTTAAGTCATTTTGGTTTCCAGACCTTATATGTAAAGAACTTTCAGTAGGCGACATTCATTTCCTTGTGGAGAAAATGGGATACAGCGCAAGTCTTGCGAAAGCAGCCGGAGCAGATGCTGTTGAACTTCATGCATATGGTGGATACCTAATAGATCAGTTCCACTCAAGACAATGGAATATAAGAACTGATGAATATGGTGGAAATCTTGAGGCGAGAATGAAATTTACAAAAGAGATTATAGCAGAAGTCAAGAAGAATTGCGGAGATGATTTTCCTGTTCTTGTAAAATATACCCCCTATCATGGGGTAGAGGGTGGACGAGAACTTGCTGAAGGCCTAGATATGGCAAAGATACTAGAAAAAGCAGGCGCCACCGCAATACATGTGGACGTTGGATGTTATGAAGCTTGGTATAAGGCTATTTCTACAGTATATGAGGAAGAAGGACATCAAATTCCTATATTTGAAGCAGTTAAAAAAGTTGTAACAATACCTGTAATAGGACAAGGAAAGTTGTTTAATCCAGAACTTGCAGAAGCTGTACTTGAAGATAATAAGACTGATTTTGTAGCTCTTGGACATCAGATGCTTGCAGATCCTGATTGGCCTAATAAGGTTAAAGCAGGAAAAAACTATGACATAATTCCTTGCATAGGCTGTAATGAATGCTTAAATGCAGGCTTTTCCGGAAAATGTTGGTCATGTTCAGTTAATCCTAGCACCTATCATGAAGCTGATTATCCATTGCCAGAAGAAGGTGAGAAGAGATCTGTACTTGTTATAGGTGGAGGACCTGGGGGCATGGAAGCTGCAATTACTGCTAAAAAGAGAGGCTATGATGTTGAACTTTGGGAGAAATCATCAAAACTAGGTGGAACACTTCTTGCAGCAGGTGCGCCTTCATTTAAAAAGGATGTCATAAATCTTGTTTCATACTTGGTGAACATGACCTATCGCGTAGGTGTTAATGTTAAGACGATGAAGGATACTAATGTGAAAGAGATAATAGCAAAGAGTTTTGATAAAGTAATAGTTGCTACAGGATCTCATCCTTTAATGCCACCAATTCCAGGGATTGATTGTGTAAGCGTTAAGAGTTCCACAGAGATATTACTTGGGGAGAAGCTAAAAAAAGACGTTGTAGTAATTGGTGGAGGCCTTGTTGGATGCGAAACTGCAGCTCATATCGCTGAAACAGCTGACAATGTAACTATAATTGAAATGCTAGGCGATGTGCTCTTAACTGCAGATCATTGTAAAAACAATGATCAATCACTTAGACACCTTATTGCAAGTAGAGGTATTCATATAATTGCACCTGCTAAGGTTACAAAAATAGATGAAACTGGTGTATTCTATGAGAAAGATGGAGTTGTACGTAAAATTGCATGTGATACAGTTGTAATAGCAGCAGGCTACAAGTCCAACAATTCACTTGCAAGTGAATTGGAAGACAGGGTTAAAGATCTAAGTGTTGTAGGAGATGCAACTAAGCCAAGAAAGATAATGACTGCAATCCACGAAGGTTATCACGCAATTAGACTTATGAACTAAAGAATAATATATTAGATTAATATAAATATTTACAAGGTCCCCTAAGGTAGGGGACCTAATTTTTTTACTTGCAGGATATTCTTAGTTTTTACATTATAAGATAATAAATAAGAAATTATAAAAATTGCTAAACAACCGACAGCAATAATCTTATATAATTATAATTATCGTTCATAATTATTTTAATAAGGATTAGTTAGAAGAGTCAAGATTATGAATTATTAAATCATCTTCTGGGTCGCGGTAAGATCTATTAAAGAGATGCAAATAGATCTGAAAGAGATGAATCATCTCATCGAGGTCGCTGTAACGACTTCAATTTACTTGAAAATTGATTTAATGAAGATTGTTTAATAAAAAGATTTAGCGTTATGAATTGAGATTTATCTAAGAGATTATGAGTACAATAAGAAGTTAAGATAATTCACATATTTCGTATATTGTACAATCAGGAAGTTTTAAGGGGGATACTATTACATGAAAAAATTTAATGCCAGTAACTTAAACTTTTTTTCAGGAATTTTATTTGCAATTGCATCAATAATATATTTTAGTTCCAATAATAAAGCACAAGGAATTATATTAGAGTTGTAATTATGACAGAATATTTATCGTAGAATGAAGTTTGATTTTAGAAGCAGTAATTAAAATAATATAATAGAGATATTATTAAGTATATATGAAGATTGAAAAATGAGTTTAAATTTAACAATGTGGACACAGGTTTGGTTTTGAAAGATATTCTATATCAAAAATACAAAATAGCAAAAAAACGAAACCTAACAAAATGAGCTTTTAATTATTTTCAACATTTTTGAACATTAAATACAAAAATAATTTGGCTTGAAATTCTTCAGGATATCGAATTTATGGTGAAAAAGAAGTTGATATATTACAAATAGTATAATTAATAAGTTTTTGTGCGTACTGGTAATAAACTGTAAACTTTGATTATTATAAACATAGCTGATTGCGAAACCCTAAAAGATTTTAGTGAAATATCTATCTAAAATTTTAGCGAATTTAATAAGCATTAACTTAATCATAAAAAAATGACTATGCTATTAAAGATT
>NZ_JAHLEC010000145.1 GCF_018861705.1 Clostridium psychrophilum
TTTTGCAAAACATAGTAATCCTCCTCTACGTACTGATTTTGATATTATTATATCATAATTACTACGTTTGGAAGTAATTACAAGCTTTTTGTGGGATAATCATATTATTAATATGGAAATTCCTATGATATAATCATATTTGCATGGAACAAAATATGAAAATATGATTATACGTTAAACTTCTTTTGAAGCAATAAGATACATAATAAAGGGATATATAACATACAAAGAGCTTGTAATATATAGGTTACAAGCTCTTTGTATGTTTTATTAAAGATTGGAGAGTGAAAATATGAACTTGATTTTATTTAGGCTAATAAACAATTTAGCAAATAAAAACGCATTTCTAGATAATATTATGATTGTAGCTTCGAAGTATGTTATCTATTTATATGCATTTTTAGTAGGGTTATGGCTAAATACCTCCTCTGTAGTACCAACTAGGATAATTTCACCTTTACTTAGAAGATATACTCTATTAGCAAGCAAAGGGACAATATCAACATCATGTGTGGCAAAAATCAGAGCAATTCCGAGCTTTTCATTTATTAAATTCAATAATCTAATAAGTTTACTTACCCCTCGTGGATCTAAGGAAGAAGTAGGTTCAGCCAAGACCATAACTTTCGGCCCCATAGCCAGAACACTTGCTAAAGCTACCCTCTTTTTTTCACCACCACTTAAATTATAAGGGCTTCTACTATCGTACCCCGTCATTCCTACTACATCTAGAGCCCATGCTATAGACTCTTCTAACTCCTTACCGGAGATATGCATATTCATAAGACCATATGCAATTTCTTGGTGCACAGTAGAATTAAAAAGTTGATCGTCAGAATCTTGAAAAACCATACCAACACCACGGCGAATTTGTGGTAGGTTTTTCTTACAAACCTGTAATCCGTCAACAGTAATGGTGCCAGACGTTGGTTGTAAAAGACCATTGAAAAGTTGAAATAAAGTAGAATTGCCTGCGCCATTTGGTCCCAGTATAGCAACTATATCTCCTTTATTTATAGTCAGGTTGACATTATTAAGTGCTGAACAACCATAAAGTAAAAACATACAACATAATAAGTCATTAGCGGGGTGACATTCGTTAGATTTTAATATAATGCAAAATAAAAAAGAAGGAATTCAATTGTTCTTCCTATTTTCTCATGCTTTTCTAGAAACAACGGATATACATTTTTTTGTACATATGACTAATGCAAGTAATACAACTGAGCTCAATGCAGTTATTCCCCCCGGAGCACAATTCATATAATATGAAATATACAATGCCAACAATATATCAATTACACTAAACAATATTGAGTATAAGAGAGTTGTTTTAAAACCTTTTGTAAGTTGCATTGCTGTAGCAACAGGTAACGCAATCATTGAGCTTAAAACAAGTACTCCCACAATTCTCATAGAAACAGATATTGTAGCAGCAACTAATATAGCAAAGATGTAATTAATTAATTTAACATTTACTTTTGCAACTTTGGCTGCTTCTTCATCAAAGGCTATAATAACAAGCTTATTATATAAAATTATCAAAGTTATAATTGATACTAAACTTAATCCTAAGACAGCATATAAATCATCTCTTGTTACAGTTAATACACTTCCAAATAGAAATGAATTAACATTTGCATCTAGTTTCCCGGAACTCATAATAGTAATTGCAATTCCAACGCTCAAAGACAATACTACAACAAGTATTAGTTCAGCATATTTTTTGAAATAATCTCTTAAAAATTCGATTAATACTCCACAAAATGATGTAAATACAAATGAACCTATTATAGGATTTCCGTTAAATAATAATCCAATTGAAATTCCTGCAAGAGAGGCATGGGCTAATGTGTCACCAATCATTGAATATCTTCTCAGTACTAGAAAAAAACCAATACATGGACAAAGTATAGAAATTAATATAGATATCATAAAAGCATTTTGCATAAAACTATATTGAAACATTGAAATCATCACCTTTATTAGCATTTAAATATTCTTTAATATAGATATCAGGGGTGCATAGATGACCTTTTCCTTTGGATATATGATAAATAATCGAAGAATTTTTCATTGCTGCATTAAGGTTATGTTCAATAGCAATAACAGTTATTTTATTAGTTTTATTCAAGTCTTTAATTATTCTATAAATATCTTTCTGGCTATTTACATCAACTCCTGTGGAAGGTTCATCTAAAATTAACAAACTGGGACTTCCTAGTAGTGCTCTTACTATAAATATCTTTTGACATTGTCCACCAGATAATGTTCCTATAAGTGAATCTTTAAAATCCAGCATGTTAATATTTGCTAAAGCTTTAGTTACTAAACCCTTATCTTTTATTTTTAATACTTTTCTGTAGCAATTGAGCATCTCATATACAGTAATCGGAAATTGTGAATTTAAGAAATCAGACTTTTGGGGAACATATCCAATATCTTTATTCGAAATTGTTATAGTACCTTTAGTAGGAGACAAAAGATTTAGTATTAATTTTACAAGAGTACTTTTACCAGAACCATTATCCCCTAATATAGATAGATATTCACCATCATCGATAGTTAAACTAATATCATTAAGAACATATGGTGCCGAGTTAGTATAAGAAAAAAATAAATTGTTAATTTGAATCATAATTATCCTCCAATCAATATTCTTTAGCCATTTGGCAATTCCATTATCATATTGATTTTCTAAAAAAATATGTAAATGCTACTGTTGACAAAGTTTTCTTTATAAGTATATTATATATGCAAATGCGAATGATTTGCAAGAATAAAATTATAAAAATGTTCAAAAGGTTCAAAATCAATAGAGAATACTTCAAAAACAGAAGATGGACAATATAATTCACAATGCTATGGCTAATTAAGAACACTATCCACTGTATTGTTTTTCCCATTTATTTTAATTATCAATTTATGTGGAAGACATACTAATATTTGCCCAGCCTGCGATATCCAACCTTCTTTTACACATATTTTATCGGGACAATCAGAATCTTTAATTCGTATTTTCCCAGGAAGTATTTCAATTAAATTATAATCTCCAGTTTTAGTGTAAATATTCCATTCCTTCTGTGACTTCACAGCATTAAGATCTATAGTTTGAATTATTTTGCCATCCATTTTAATGACAGCGAAATTATGATTACTTTTAATGTGTTGTTTGTAAATAAATGTTCCAATTCCACTTATTAAGACAAGAAAAATTATCAAAATTGCTACTACCTTATCTCCCTTTTTCATAAGTATACTCCTTATATATATAAGATTTTTAGTGCTTACTAGTAAGAATTTTAATTATTCTTTCCCTAATCGTAAATATCGTGGTACATTGTGTAATGTCTTTCATGTTCTGCGTAAAAATCACCTGTTGATTTCAATTAAACAACTGCTATGCTATTTCTTTCATATAATAGAATTTACTATTAACATTTCATTTGTTTTCATAGCTAAATTGCCTTCAAAATATCTTTTTTATGATTTGGTACTTTATTTTCTAATCTGTTTTTTGTCTTCTCAGTGGCATTTTTTATATCTTCTTTTACAATAACATAAGTTTGTTTATAATCTTTAATTTTATGAGCATATACCCTCTTCTCATTTATTGACTTTGTTGCCATGTTCTTAAATATTCGTGGAACTAAACAATCCCTAATTATAGTCTCGAAATAGTTTTTTACGCCTCTAGCATTAGCAAATCCATCCCCATATTGTTCATACAATGACTGCATTTGTTCTTTTATTAAATTTTGTGTTTTATTATCAAATGTAATTTTATTTTTATTTGCTATTTTTTTTAAAATTTCTATCTTTTCTTTCTCATTGTAATCTTCAAAAATAAATTTTTCTGTAAATCTCGATTTTAATCCAGGATTAGATTTTAAGAATTTCTCCATAAGTTCAGGATAACCAGCTACAATAACAACAAATTTGTCTCTTTTATCTTTCATGATTTTGCATAAAGTTTTGAGCTTAAAGTATCACTAGCATATATGTATTGTGAACAATGTTTAAATTCTCCCTTTAAATTTATTATACATACATCTTGATCAAAAATACTACAGTACTGTCACAACCTTGCCAAATTGAATTATAATTTTCATTAACATCTCCAGAATATTCATAAGTGAAATTATTATTAATTTTTTTTCTTAATGTATATCCTTGAATTACTCCATTCTCAACTATAGTGTCTGTTAAAAAAAAGTTCTTAAGTTCACATCCTTTGTTAATCTTTAATTTATAATTACAAGTTCCTTTAATCATTAGGTTCTGAAATGGTATTGTAAGTGTTTCATTTTTAAACCAGGTTTTAATCTCATTAAAGTTATATTTAGCTTTTTCTTCTTTGTTACAATAACACTTAATAATATTACCAATTATATATTCTTCGGTTATATAAAGTTCATTATATTTCTCATTATTTGTTATATAAGCATATAAATTAATATCACTTTCTCCAGAATAAATAATTTTTTCACCTACTGTTATTTCTAGTTTGTTAAGTTTTTTGTTTTTATTATCGTATTTTTTGTACTCTCTAACTTCTCCTGATTCAAAAATTCCTCGAAATATCTTAGGATTATTTAAATCAACAAAACCACTATAATTGGGTAAATTATCAATATAAATATCGCCTCTTCCATTAATCTTAATAATAACATTCTCCACATTAAAAACACCTTTTTATAACATTTCCATTATCATTTATTTATAAATGCAAACCATTAGTATTTAAGCTTATATTAAATTATATTATTATATGTTAAAAATTGAAATTTATTTTAAACATTTTATACGAAACTTTTCAATATTAATTTTTGTGCTATCTTATAAAAGATATTATTACAGACATTATATTTTCTCCAATTATATATATTGACATTAAACAGTCTACTCCAATCCAAAATATTTTATAACTTTATTAAGATATAACTTTATTAAGATATAAAATGTATTTGGAAAAATATGTGGTTAATATTATTGACAAATAACTTTTATACTTATATTATATATGTAAATGCGAATGACTTGCAAGAACAAAATTCAAGGAGTGATAAAAATGTTTAAAAAGTTAATAATATTTGTTTTACTTAGTGCTACGATACTAACATTTACAGCATGTGGCAATAAAAAATCAGTAGAAAATAACAGCGTGAAAAATCAAGGGAAAGTAAAAGTTGTGGTTTCATTTAATGCAATGAGAGAACTTACAGCTGCAGTAGGAAAAGATAAAGTTGATATAGTAACTATTATACCTAATGGTACTGAACCACATGATTTTGAGCCAACAGCAAAAGATCTTGAAAACTTAAGTGATGCTAAAATATTTGTCTACAATGGGTTTAGTATGGAATCATGGGCTGATAAAGTTTTAAAATCTGTAGATAATAAAACTTTAATTTCAGTTGATGCTTCAAAAGGTTCAAAACCAATAGAGAATATTTCAAAGACAGAAGATGGACAATATGATCCACATTTATGGATTAGCTTAAAAGGTGCAAAAAATGAATCTAAAAATATAAAAGATGCTTTAGTAAAAGCAGATCCATCTAATAAAAGTTATTATGAGAAAAATTACAATGAGTTTGCCTTAAAGCTTGATAATCTTTATAATGAATATAATAAAAAATTCCAGACAACTAGTAATAAAAGCTTCGTAACTGGACATGCCGCTTTTGCATACCTTTGCAGAGATTTTGGATTAAAACAAAACAGTGTAGAAGATGTTTTTGCAGAAGGCGAACCAAGTGCTAAAAAGTTAAAGGAATTAACAGATTATTGTAAAAAGAATAAAATTAAAATTATATTTGTTGAGGATATGGTAAGTACAAAAGTTTCCGATGCACTTGCTAAAGAATTAGGGGCTAAAGTTGAAAAAATACACACCATAGAGAGCAAAGAGAATAATAAGGATTATTTAAAGTGTATGAAAGAAAACTTAGATTTGATATATAATAGTATAAAATAAAATTTATTGAAGTGCTTTCAACTTGTTTCTAGAGTTTTATTAAATATTGAAATACACCGAAAGTGAGGTGTTAATCCCATGGAATGTAAAATTGAGCAAGTGTCAGAGTGGGTTGATTTATCGAAATTAAATGAATTTAAAAAACATTTATGTGAAAAAGATTGTACTACTTATTTAGATAAAATTTCAACTGATACATAACTTTGTATTCTGTTTTTAGAATATAATTGTTAAAACGGTTGTTAGATTATATATGTATAAGAGGAGGAATGGTTAAAATGGCAGATAAAACTTTAATTTGTATTGACTGTGGTAAAGAATTTGTATTCACTGAGGGTGAACAAGAATTTTACAAAGAAAAAGGATTTGAAAATGAACCTAAAAGATGTCCTGATTGCAGAAGAGCAAGGAAACAACAAAACAACAGAGGATTTAAGGGATAGTAGAAAGTATTAATGGATCCATAGGATGAAACCTATGGATCCATTTTTTTAGTGTGCCTGGCATGGGCGTTTACTCGTCGGTGAAAGTCCGATACGGGGGCTGATAGTGCCATCCGTTAGCTTAAGACAAGGGTGTCCACCGTGAGGCGGAATC
>NZ_JAHLEC010000146.1 GCF_018861705.1 Clostridium psychrophilum
TGTGAATTTAGTTGTGATGAATATAAATTCGACAAAAGGTGGGGGAATTCCTGTAAATATATGATTGTAAAGCCTTGAAGTCACTTGACTACAAGGTTATGCAATTAACTATATATAAAAAGATATAGGGGGGATAACATTGAAAAAATTTAGACTTTCATTATTAAGTATTGTATTATGTATTGTAATGGTTATTACAAATATGTCTGTAGTTTTTGCTGCTGATAGTAATGGAACAAGTGGTGAAGATAGTATTACCACTAGTAACGGTATTGTCAATGCTATAAGTGATGACATTACAACTAGTTCTAACGGCTTAAATATTGACAAGAATGATCTCAAAATGGACTTAAAAGATGTTGACTACAACGCTATTCAAAAAGATGCAGAAGCTTCTGGTGTTACATTTAATAAAGATTTAACAGCTGCTAGTTTATACACTACAATTACAGCAAATATAAATGAATTAAATAAGGAAGTACGTAGTGATGATTTAACAGTTTTGAAAAATGGAACTTTAATAGATTCTAGTGATGATAATTTTTACATCCAAGGTGGATCAACATATCGTCAAAAATTTTGGTGGGGAATAAGGCAGTATAAAAGCACCTATTATGCAGGTCTATGGGCAGGTAAACTAAATCAAAGTGCTATTCATTTTGGAGCTGCAGCAGGTTTAACAGCATTATTTGGATTCGTTCCTCAGGCAGCAGCATGTATTGGAGGCGCTTGGTACATGGGTTCAATTGCAAATAAAGTAAATACTATTAATGGTTCAACTAGAAGAGGAATAAGAGCTGATATACATTGGTGGCTTACTTACACTATAGTAAGACAATAATTTAAAACAACAAAGGAGATGAATAACTTGAGACCAATGGTTCCAGTTATATTAGTAATTATAATTTTACTTTGTTCCCTTATTGGGAAAAAATACAATTTAGGAAAAAGGTTCCCTAAATCAGAAATTGTACTTAACATTGCTTTAGTTATAGTAGTGTTAGTTGCTTTATACACTATTTTTTTCAGCTAAAACAAAGGGGATGAATAATTTGAATGTAATAGTTTCTATAACCTTAGTAATTGTAGTCTTACTTTGTTCCCTTATTGGAAGAATGTATAATTTTGGAGAAAAGTTTCCTAAAGTAAAAATCGTACTTAATATTTCCTTAGTTATAGTAGTGTTAATTGCCTTATTCACTATTTTTTTCGATTCTGGTGTTAACAAAGATAAAGGCTGGGCTATAGATTATATGAATTATAAGTCTATCCATAAGCTTTCTAAAGGGAAATCACAAAAGATAGCATTGATAGATACAGGTATATCTAAATTTCAAATCAATAATGATGAAAAAAGTATTGCTTTGGTTGGAAATGAGTATGATAATAATGGACATGGAACAATTCTGTACTCTATAATAAAGGGCTATGGCTATGGCAATGAAATTGAAGGGATTGCGCCAAACACAGAGATATTTTCTATTAAAGTAATGGATATAGATAATCCCATAAAGTCTAGCATTATAGCGCAAGCTATAAACAAAGCTATTGATGCAAAATGTACAATAATAAACATTAGTATCGGTGGCTACAAATATAATGATGGGATTTCAAAAGCTATTGACAAAGCAATGGCTAAAGGAATTACCGTTATATCCTCTTCAGGAGATTATAAAACTGTGGAAATGCTCTTTCCAGCAAACAAAAAAGGAGTTATTTCTGTAGGCGCCAGTTCTTCAAATTTTAAGACATGGGATTTTACTAATGCACCTGACAAGTGCACTATAATTGCACCCGGTGATGAAATAAAAGGCATTGATAATACTAAAAAAATAGATAGTACATCAGGAACGTCACAAGCAACTGCAATAATATCTGGGTATGTTGCATTATTAAAAGATTATGCTTATCAAAATAATGTGAAGTTAACAAACGAAAAAATAATAAGCTTACTAAAATCTATAAATAATAAAACATATAATTATGTAGAATTGTTTAATCAATTACATTAGTAATATTATATAAACATCAAATTTGGAGGATGATCTAAAGATCACCTCTTTTTTATAGTTCACATTTTGTTTGAAACTAGAATAAAAGGCATACAACATAACGAAAATTATATTGTACCAAAAAAGGTATAACTATAAAATAAAAAAGAAGACTAGGCATATTACTATGCCTAGTCTTCTTTAAATTGCTAAAGACTCCTATTTTTCATAGTGTGTCTTACATTGAGCTATTTCAATCTGGTCATCTTCAATGCGGTATACCAAACGGTTTACACCATCAATTTTTCTACTCCAAAAACCCTGTAACTCATGTTTTAATGGTTCGGGTTTTCCAGTACCAGTATATCCGTTGCGATCTATATCTTTAAGAAGTTGATTAATTTTCTTTAATGTCTTTTTATCCTGTGACTGCCAATCAACATAATCATTCCAAGCTTCATTAGACCATAGTTTCTTCATTTTCTACCTCAACAATATCGTGTATTGTACCTTTCTTTTGATTAAGTTGATTGATAGATTTTTTCAAGTGTTCAATATTAGATTCATTATAAAACGGGTCACTTGCAGTAATTTCAAAAGGTATTCTTCGTTCTCTAACAACTGCTTTTGCAAAAATAGTAAATGCAGTTGTCATATTCATACCAAAATCCGCAAAAAGGGTTTCTGCTTGTTTCTTTAATTCTTCATCAATACGAATATTAACTGATTTTAGAGCCATAATATCACTCCTTTCATTACATTATATATACACATTGTATAGCAAAAATTTTATTTTGTAAATACAATGTATATATATTGTATACATATATTATACTAATTATTCATTGAAAGTTACCCTAAAATTATTTATTGTCAAATTGCCTTGTTTGGGTATTCCGTATATGAATACCACCTATCTACTTTTAATCTTTTTGAAATTTTAAAATTCTAACAATAATTATGCCATGTTATAAGAAATTAACATGATTATATCTTGCTAATATATAAGATATGATTAAAATAAAATATTTTTTATAATGTATTATATTAAAAATCATGGTTACCAACATTCAACATAATAAAAGGTTATAGTGAATGATTATTATAAATCTATTGGTATTGTATGCCTCTTTGTTTTTTTGAATTAACCAAATACCATATTTATAATAAAAGTTAACTTAGGTTAACCATATATTTATAGTCTTATATATAACTAATTATAAAAAGAGTCAATTAAAACTCTATATAAAGTGTTAAAATGTAGGTACAAACAATGTGGAATTGTACAATTCATACTCGATTCCACTCAAACTGTACTATATTTTGCTAGTATAACACTAGCAATGCCAACAAATAATATCATTTCAATTTCACTCAAAAAGTACGTGGACAAACAAATACAAAACAGTGATAAAAAATCGCAAGCGATCGCAACAAATTTGCTTTTTTAATTGACTTGTATTCATTTGTCCACTGGTATAAATTTAATTTTTATTGGTTGCACCCCAAACCCCGTATGAGCATAAGGGGTTTCTGTCCCCAACTAGGTTGCGGAGTTAGGCAAAGCCTAACGAAACAGTGGGTACAGATTTTAGGCTGTTTCCGTATACCTCTACGTAGGTTCCTGAATACATTTTTTACAAATTTTAGTCTCTGTCGTATACCTCTACGTAGCATAAAAAACATACCATATTCAAATAATGGACACCTTGTCAGACAAAATAACCTGACCATTTCCATTACTTAAATGTGGTTTCTTTATTAATAAAAGCTATTAGATTTACCTAAAATATTAAGATAAAAACACGAAGTGAGAAGATAAGGAAGGGAGTGCAGCAACTTCAAAATAAAAAATCTAAAACTAAAATACGACTGTGCACACAATACAAAAAGTATTTCGCCCTAAAGACAACTAAATTGTTTAACGCATTTAAATATAAGACCAATTTGGTCGTTTAGCGACAATAATAGTTAAATTCTAGGATACGTGTCTACATACGGATTTACCTATAAAATGTAAAATAGACATACGTAACTAGATACGTATGTCTATTTTACTTTGGCTCTATTACTTGTTTTCAAGTGTTTCACTATTTAATTCCTTTATAATTGTACTTAATCACGCCTATATATCATTATAAAGCTAGGTATATCAGTGCTTTATGTCTTTTAGTGCTTCGCACTTATCCCCTCGGAGAGCACGAATTTTACGGAGTAAAGTATAATGTGCTATACTTTACTATAAAGTATAGGTCGCTTTGCTCCTTTTTAGAATAAACAGACTAGTTAAATTCAGCTAAAATAAGGGTTTAACCTGATTTATTGAATTGATAATTGTTGAAATTCTTGTCCTGTTTCCTTAATCTTTTCTTCCTTATCCCAACCTAGTAATTTCTTTTCTAAAGCATCAAAATCATAATCTCTTTGTTCATAATCATTAAAACTGCCAACCTTGACCTTATCCTTTGGAATTGTATAATCCTCTTTAATAGCTTTAATCATCCACCCAACGATATTACCAATTTTAGATACATTTTGAGATAGAGCATATTTTTCTTTAATAATATTTATATCGTTTTTGGCAGTATTTAATATAAATTTAGCTTCTTTACCTGTTATGTTCTCTTTGAATATACTTTTAACCATGCTTATAAGCTCTGTAGAGAACTTTTCTTCTTCATTAGTAGATTTACATTCTAAAGTGGTACAAGCTTCCTCACTAGCTTTATTTTTAGTTCTATTAGCATTTATATGAAACTTTATACTAGTAACCTTCCTACCTGTCTTTATTTCTTCAAATTCTATCAGTAAATCGCTATCAAAATTTATTTCTTTTTTAGCTTTATTTAAAATTCTTTGCTTTATTAACCCGTATTGTTTGTATTCATCAAATCCTATGCCAAGTAGTGACCGTAAGTCTTCAATCTTGAAAGTTCTTTCTCCAATTTTTTCATACTGTTTTAAAAGTTCGTATATTCTTCCTGAATATTGACTTGCAAAACTAACCATTTGCTCAACTGAAAATTTTGTAAAACGTTCTTTAAGCATTAATAAATATGGTTTAAGCTTTGGTGAAAACTCTAATTCCACATAACCTTCATCAGCAAAGTATTCTGCTGAGCTTAACCATTTAGTTTTTAAAATAGATTTTTCTTTTATTATAGTTAAATCCCTATCTCTTAGAGCTTCAACATACTGAGATACTTGGTTATATATATTCTTACTTTTCGTTCCAATTATATCTGCAAACTGTTTTGCAGTAAACTTATACAATTTAAAATCAGCATCATCCTTATTTATCATAGATGTTAAAATATAGATAACTCTTTGTTCACCAACACTTAACTTATACGAAGCCTCAACAATATAATTAGATTTTACTATTAGCTTGTTATTTTTAACCATACATTACCACCTCAAGAACAATATACTATATATACATAACTATATCAATATATTTTTAATGATATAGTTCACCCCTTGTTTGATATAGTTCACCCCTTGTTTGATATAGTTCACTGTGCTTTTGACCCCTTGTTTGATATAGTTCACCCCTTGTTTGATATAGTTCACTTAAAGAAACCTAGTCATATCAATGTTTGTAGTGGGTCATAAAACCTTTAAAACAAGTACTGTTTAAAACCTTTAAAACAACAACAGTAGTTGTTTGCTATTATTCTTTAGATTTTATGTATTCTACTTCTATATAAATTTATTGGAAATATTCATTTAAAGGATTTAAATACTTTAAATAGAATTACAGTAAGTATTTAAAGTGTTTAAATATGTGCACTTGGTATCGTGAAAATATTATTCTGCTTGTAAAAGGAGTGTAAAGGCATGAGTAAAGATAGTAAACAGTGGTTAAAAGTAATAGAAATAGCGAGTTTAATTGGCTTATCAAAGGTTACTGTATATAAAAAGCTGAAAGCTATAGATAGCAAAGTTTTAAGACCTTTACTGAAAATTGAACAAGGTATACAGTATTATGATATAAAAATATTAGATTTACTACAACCTGAACAACATTGTGATAGTGTAAATGATAACACGTATAATTTACACAGTATTAACAGTACTAGTATTCCACTAAACGATTATGTAGCCATGGATTCAGAGAATATTAACCTTAAAACTGATTATATAAGTACATTAAAAGACCAGTTAAATAAAAAAGATATACAAATACAAGACTTAAATAAAAGATTAAGCCAGGAACAGGAACTTCATCAGAATACACAAATTCTGTTTAAACAGCAACAACCTAAACAAATATTACAACTAGAAGCTCACTTTGAAGAATTAGACAATAAATTAATTGAAATAAAAGATAAAATGCAAAAGAAAGAAAAGGATCATAAAGGAATCTTCAAAAAAATATTCAGTAAATAATTAGATCTAATCTATTTGTGTTTGATTATATAAAAAGTAGTTAATTGCAAAACTTTTCATAAAACCAATACAAATAATGGATAAAGATTCTCCTGATTTATAGCGAACTTAATAAGCATTAGGTTAACTATAAAAAATAACTATGCTA
>NZ_JAHLEC010000147.1 GCF_018861705.1 Clostridium psychrophilum
TAGCATAGTTATTTTTTATAGTTAACCTAATGCTTATTAAGTTCGCTATAAATCAGGAGAATCTTTATCCATTATTTGTATTGGTTTTATGAAAAGTTTTGCAATTAACTAAATTCAATTATGATTATACACATTTAAAATCGATTACAATAGGGTTGGTGTTATGCTACTTTTCTTAGTTCTATTTATTAAAATAGCTTTAATTTCATTTGCTTGATTTTCAGTTATAGAATTAGTATATATAACATTTTCAATTATGAAGTTATTCAACTGATGGTTAATAATTGATTTTTCTATCTTCAAATCTCTTAATTTATTAATACAGGTTTTAATATCAAAAATATCTAAATTTCTATCGATTATTTCTTACATCTTAAAACGCCTCCCGAGTTAATCAATTTCATAAAATATATATTCTATACATAACCTTTTTTTCTCTTTTTTCGTAGTTATTATTTATAATTACCCTTAAGTATACATAAAAAGTAAAATATCGTGAAATCAAGGTTGAACTAAACCGCTAAAAGCGGTGGCAGATATGTACTAATATAAATTTTTGACTTGCATTCTGCTCTAAATTCTTATAAAATTAAATTAGTTAAAGTTGCAACGCCATAAATTTTTCTCATTTAAAAGCATCTTTCATTATGTAATGCCACCTTAGTTTGTTTTTATATATGATAATTAAAGTTAATGATAGAAAATACAAGATATACTGATCATCATGAATTTTATTTGGATTATTGTAAGATATAAGCTAAATATAGCAGAGTATCGTTGATTTTGGAAAAGTGATATTTATTGAAATCCCATAGTAAGTGCTAACGCGGCATCGTTCAATAGTTCGTTTCAGACATAGAGCAATTTTCGTAGCTATCATCATTTAAGTATATACTTATGGTGATAGCTTTTGTCGGCTCAACATCTGAAAGCAACCCTATTCATTTCACGACATCTTACTATATTTTGTTTAAACTCTATTCATGTCAAAAATAAAGATGTTACGTAGTTAGCATAAATAACCAACTTTGGCTATTTTATTTTTTATAAATTCCTACCAACTTAAATTTAATCCAATTTTTACATAGTTAATAGCATTTTGCTCCTTTTTTACCAAAAATCATGTTCAATTTTATTAGTTTGTACAGCATTCATTTGAATTCAACTCAATCTTATATTTTTTTTATCTAACTTTGCTCTTTTTATAGCTTCTTCAATAACCTTATCAAGTTTATCTGAAATAATTATGTTTTCAAAGCCATGTTTCTCTTTGATAAGCATCTACATACACTCCTCACCTAGTTTGATTTTTAACACGCTTAAAGCCCTTCTTAAATAAACCTTTACAGTTCCCTCTGGTAAATTAAGAATTTCTGATATTTGAATAATAGTCATATCTTCAAGATATTTTAGTATAACAATACGCTTAAACTTTCTATTTAATTTGTCAATAGCAGTATAAAGGTCAATACTGCTATCTATTTTAAATTCTATTTCTGAAGCTTTATTTCTATATTCATCAACTTTGTTGTAATCATCAATATAAATTACTTTACTATCAACTTTTAATATGTCCTTACAACAATTTATAAGAATCCTAATAATCCATGTTTTAAAAAATTGTGGCATTTTAAGTTCAAACAAATTCATATAAGCCTTATATACAGTTTCATTTACAGCATCTAAAGAATTTTGTTCATTTTTTAAATATGAAAAAGCAATACAATACAATTTTTCTTTATATGTATTTATTAATTTGCTAAAGGCTTCATCATCTTGCTTTTGAGTCTTGTTTACTATTATACTGGAATTCATTTTCTTCCTCCTTTTTTTAAAATGATGTTATCATAAATGATTATGTATTATAAGTTTAAAATCTCTTACAATAATTAGACTGTTATAAAACAAAAATAGTTACAAGTTTATAATTTTATACCACTTATTTTTATAGAAAAGCTGCTTTAAGTCTTTTCCTCCAACTAATTTTATCTCGTGTAATTTTGACTATTTGTGAATTATGATTCCTAACGCTTATAATTATCTATCTCTTAATGAGACATAAGTGCTACTTCCTGCAACGCATTTATATGCAGGTCTAATGATTTTACCGTCATTTATTATTTCCTCGAGCCTGTGAGCACTCCAACCAGCCATTCTTGAAATAGCAAATATGGAAGTGTACATTTCTTCAGGTATACCAAGCATTTTATATACAAAGCCTGAGTAAAAGTCTACATTAGCACTTACACCTTTATAAATTTTTCGTACTCTTGCAATTACCTTAGGTGCTAGTTCTTCTACCTTTGAGTAAAGGTTATATTCATCCTCTAGACCTTTTTCCTTAGCAAGTCTTGCAACATATTTTTTAAGAATAACAGCCCTTGGGTCAGATATAGAATAAACAGCATGACCTATTCCGTAGATTAGACCAGATTTATCAAAGGCTTCTTTAGCAAGTATTTGAGATAAATATTTATCAATTTCTGCATCATCATTCCAATTACTAACTTGTTTCTTTATATCTTCAAACATTTGTACAACTTTTATGTTTGCACCTCCATGTCTTGGCCCCTTTAAAGAACCAAGCGCAGCGGATATTACTGAATAAGTATCGGAGCCCGAGGAGGTTATTACATGAGTTACAAAGGTGGAGTTGTTACCACCACCGTGTTCTGCGTGAAGCACTAGAGCAAGATCAAGTATTATAGCTTCAAGTTTTGTGTATTTACTATCAGCGCGGAGCATGTACAATATATTTTCAGCAGTACCCAGATCTTCGCGTGGACTACGAATAATTAAATCGTTATTGTTATGATAATGTGATAGAGCATGATAACTATAAACTACCATAAGTGGAATACAAGCAATCAATCTCATGCATTGTTCCAAAACATTACTTGCAGAAGTATCCTCAGCTTTATCGTCTATGGTATAAAGTGCTAGTATACTTCTTGCTAGTGAGTTCATTATATTTTTACTGGGCATTTTTAATATCATATCTTGTACAAAATCCTCGGGAAGATTTCGATATTTAGAAAGTAAATCTGCAAAGTTTTTAAGTTCTTCCTTTTTAGGAAGATCACCAAAAAGAAGTAAATAACAAGTCTCTTCAAATCCAAATCGATTATCTTTAAGAAAACCGTCTACTAGATTTTGGATGTTTATACCTCTATACTTTAAGGAACCAGGAGCAGATATCACCTTGTTATTTTTGATGATAGAAGATTCTACCTGACTAATTTCTGTCAAACCTACAAGCACTCCATGACCATCAAGATCTCTAAGCCCTTGCTTAACTTGATATTTAACATATAGCTCTGGATCTATACAACTATTTAATTTTTCGCAAATTGTGTTTTTGAACTCTTTCAATTTATTGTTATCCATAATATTACACCTCGCAAAATAGTTTTTATAAATTTTCCTACAATAATTATTATTTTTTAGCCTATTTAAATTTGGGCATAAAAAGATAAATGTCTTTTTATGCCCGATAATTTTTCGCTTGATAAAGTATAACATGTAATCAATAAAGGGTACAAGTCGGTATATCTATAAACACAATATTGGCAACAATTAATAACAAGGAGAGGAAATATGTTTTTTAGGATAAAAAGTATATTGTCAAAAAAATTATTCAGTTTCTTGCTTAACCATTGATCTACAAAGATTGTTAAGCATTAAGTTAAATTTGATTAAGTAATTATCGTTTTAAATGCATTGTTTTTATACGTACTGCCTTTCCATTCATACAAATATCTAATAGATTCACAGTGAAGCGACAATTACATGCAATGATTTACTTATAATAGAACCATACAGTGATGTCGTGATACTGCTTTTTTTCAAGGTATTTCACATGAAAGTAACACAATTACTATTGTGTTATTTTCGTTATTTTTTTGATTATGTTTAAATAGTTAACTAAAAAATATATATTTTCACTGCAAATAAATTCATTACATATTATTAATATCTCAAAATTAAGATGAATCCTATAAAACCAATGCTTTGTAAATAATTTGTATAGCAAAATAAACATGTAAAATATAGAAATAAAAGAAATTAATTGTCGAAAAAAATTGAAGCTTGGCAACGCAAGAGGTATAATATAGACAGAACATTCTAAGTTTTTAATGAATTTGTGTTTGTGTAATATTTAGGCATTAATGAATTTTGTTAAAAACTAGTTTAAAAAGGAGTGATATATATGGGAATATTACGTTGGTTAGCGGTAATATTAATAATTTTCTGGTTATTAGGTCTGGGGTTTAATATTGGAGGTGGCTTGATACACATCTTAATTGTCATAGCTGTTATAGTATTCATCTTTGACATTATTGGTGGAAGAAGATGATTATAGAAAGAAGTATTGGCAAATAGTATTTTAAATATAATATAGAAACTTTTCACAAAGAACTAAAAGAAGAAAGGAGAATTATTATGTTAAACAAAGTTAAAATACTAAAGGGCTACAAGTTGAACTGTAGTGATGGAGAAATAGGTAAGGTCAAAGAATTCTATTTTGATGACCACAACTGGACAATTCGCTATTTGGTTGCCGACACAGGGAATTGGTTAGTTGGCAGACAGGTGTTAATATCACCATATGCGTTGGATGGCGTGAATAATGAAGACCAATATATCATCATTAATTTGACCAAAAATCAGATTGAAAATAGTCCCTCTTTGGACAGTGACAAACCCGTATCACGACAATATGAAAAAGATTACTATACGTATTATGGATGGCCCGTATATTGGGGTGGTCCAACCATCTGGGGAACGTGTGGAATTTCTCCTATCATTGAAAGTGGTCAGAGTCAAGAAAAATTGATGGAATTAACTCAAGATGATAAAGGGTGGGATGCCCATTTACGAAGCACTCATGAGGTAAGTGGTTACACCATTCAAGGCACAGACGGCGAAATCGGACACGTTGAGGATTTTATTATTGATCATGAGACATTGGAAATTCGCTATTTAGTCATTGCTACGAGGAATTGGTGGCCAGGAAAAAAAATTCTGCTTTCACCGAAATGGATAGAGAGTGTTAGTTGGAATGAATCTAAAGTATTCGTCAATCTTCTTCGTGAGACCATCAAACAGTCACCAGAATATACTGAGGAGTCTTTGATAACACGGGACTATGAAAGCAAACTGCACCAATATTATAATCAACAGGGATATTGGATTGATGAACAAAATCTCAATAAACATTCCCACTAAAACATGTGTGTGGAACCAATATTTCACTATATATTAAACGTTATTCAATTGAAATATAAGTTAAATAAATGGAGGTATAAAAATGTCCAATATAAGAAATAAATTTGATAGTGAAAAGGATAAATTTGCTGGGAAAACTAAGGAAACTGTTGGTGAGGCTACTGGTAGCGAAGAAACAGAACTTAATGGAAAGATTCAGTCACAAAAGGGAGATATAGAAGAAAAAATTGGCAATATAAAAGAGAAAGTTGCAAAAAAAATTAATGATTCAATTAATGAGAAAGATGAATAAAGAAAATTAGAAGTAACCAGAAAGAGAGGCTACGCTCCTTAAATAATATTTTAAGGAGCGTAGCCTTTTATTATAGGACAAGATACTTAACTTTCATATATCCATTTCACATTAATCATTTGTATATATTTTAATTAAATAACTGAAATGGTTTACTTTTTAATATCAATCCCAAATTACATTTTAAATAATTACTTTTTATATTTATTTATATTGGCATTATTAAGTATATGTATATCCTCTTTATCTAGCATCTTTTTATTTATATCATTATTGTTAAATATAGTTATATCTTTTTTATATTTATTGTCTTTTATGTACTGGCTAGTTTCTTTATCGTGTGTCTTCTGTATCGCTTTTTTTAGTACTTCATTCTCTGTAAACGGCTCATCCTTGTCCATTTTTTCTAGTGTTTCATGTGTAAATTTTTCTTTATCATTACCCATAGTATATCATTCCTCCCGTTAGCTTCAATATAATTATTATATAATATAACTTAGATAAGTTTGTAGGTGGTCACATATATCTGTACCTAACATATCATTAATAATAATTCATGGCAAACGCAAAGTATATATAATAATGAAACCCACTCAACATAATAAACGTTATCTTGAACCAAAAGAAAAAGATCAATTGCAATAACAAGTTGAACCAATTTGTATTTATGACTTAAATCGTTGAATTTACTTATGCTGCATAAATTATATCTAATTGTGCTTCGAATAGATCCTCAGGAGTTTTATATTGGAGTATACGCCTAGGAAGTGTATTCATCCATTCCTCGATGAATGAAATATCAGAGACACTATAATCTGACATACGGTTTCCTTTAGGAATGAAGCGACGAATTAGTCCATTGTGACGTTCGTTAGTTCCT
>NZ_JAHLEC010000148.1 GCF_018861705.1 Clostridium psychrophilum
AAAAGCCTTTTTGTCATACCTGCTATTATTTCACTTATAGTATTACATCCAAATAAATACTTTTGTTGCTCAAATATGGGAATTGTTAATTATTGTTTTCCGAGTACACTCTATGAGGAAGTTATTCAAAAATTAGATAATGATGTTCTTAGTCCTAAAAACATTAGTAGTGCAGCAACAAGCAATATATTAACTTTAGCTAATATTGGTAAGATATTTTTAATTTTTCCTAATTACAAAATAAGCATTAAACCATCATTTGTTGATATAACTACTCCGGTGAAGGATGTAACTTTTTCAATTAACAATGTTCAAATTGGAAATAGTGATACTGACAAATCTACTAAGGAATTTGGGCCATACATACCCGGAGATTACTCGATTTTGGCTAATTATAAAGGTAAATATGTAACTTTGAACCATCCCTATCCCGTCGATCTTGTAGCAACTACAAACGGTATAGCAAAATTAAGTGTATTTGATGATATGGATTATATAAATATAACATCTGATTTTCCAGATGCTAAAATATTTGTTAACGGAAAGGATGCTAATATTACGTCTGCAGATGCTACGAATTTCGGCCCCATAGATAGTTCTACGAAAATATATGCTACACACTTAGTAGATGGCAAAATACTAAAAAGTCAAGAATATGCAGTAGGTACCAATGGAACAGATATTAATCTAAGTTTTAATGAGGCAAGTAGTGACCTAGATAATGTTAAAACTCAATTAAACGATCTTTTAAGCTATTACACGTCCTCTTTTACAGAAGCTGTTAATACGAATGATATATCATTAATTGACTCTTATGTAACTTATGGAAGTGAATTATATACAGTACAAGAAACATATATACCTAATACTTATGAAGCAGGAATACAAGAGAGTATTGTTTCTTCTAATATTACAGATTATAATATTAGTGACGATAATCAATCTGGAAGCATAATTACTTCAGAAGTTTACAATATTATAAACAAAGATGGTATTTCGTCGAATAAAACTTTTAGATATGTATATAAGTTTCAATATAATACTGATACATCTAGCTATCAATTTACGGATATACAAAAATCATTGAGATAGAAAATTATAACGGTAAGATAATTTAATTAAATACCAGTTATTTAAAGCATCTAATAACTATAGGTGCTTTCTTTATGGTTATTTTAGAAGAAAATGAAAGAATATTAATTAAAATCGTTTAATAAGGTTATATTAGATGAATACATCCAGTATTTTATTATAAAAAAATTTAAAATCAAATATTGTATGAAAGGACTAATTATTTTATGAAAAAACTACTAATCGCAATGGTTTCTTAGTATTAATTATAGGCATGTACTTTATCACCTATAAAGCACGTGCTTCAATTAAAATACCAGTCACAAAAGCTTCTAGATATAAGCATACATACAAAAAAAGCATAAATCAACCTACTACTATTGTGCCTACGCTTGCTCAAACTTCTTCGGACACAACTTTGAGAAAAGTACCAATCATCTATGATATTTTAGGTACAAGTACTAGACCTAAAATCTATCCCAATTCAGCAATGACAAAATGGAAAAAAGCTGTAGAGAGTTTAGCTAAAAAATATCCTTCTGAAGTATATATTAATGGCCAAACTAAAAACAAAGTGGTGGCTCTTACATTTGATGATGGTCCAGACCCAGTAAATACACCTAAAATCATTAAAGTATTACGAAGTAATAATGTTCAAGGTACCTTTTTTTGCATTGGTGAACAAATTGAATCATGTAAATCCATAATTAAGCAAGCATATGATAATGGAGATGTAATAGCAAACCATAGCTGGTCTCATAAAGACTTTACCACTATTAATGAATCTGAAATCAAAAATGAAGTAACTTTAACTGAAAATGAAATCAGTAATGTAATAGGGAAAAGGTCTACATTAATAAGACCACCTTATGGTGATATAAATGAGGACGCTCAGAATTCTTTAACTGCATTAAATTACAAAAGTGTAATTTGGTCCACAGATACCTTAGATTGGGAGCAACGTGAAGCTTCTAATATTGTTAAAAATGTAGTTAACAACGTCCGTCCGGGAGAAATAATCTTAATGCATTGTAATGAAGATAAAAAAGCAACTACTGAGGCACTCCCACAAACTATATCAAAACTCAAACAAATGGGATATAGTTTTGTTACTGTAGATAAGCTTTTACATGTATCAGCTTATAAATAGTTAAATCATCTCCTGGGTCGCTGTAACATCTCTGAAAGAGATGCAACGACTTCAGAAGGAGATCTACCCCTTTGTAGTTCTCTGGTGTAGATAACAATTCTCAATTGCTATCCTCCCACTTATAGAAGTGGGAGACTCTCATTCTGAAATGTCGTTATAAAATATTTCCACATCAATTGTATATGAACCCAAGTTACCTATTTTATATGCTACTAAATATCTTGGTACATATTTATCTATTTTATCATGAAATTTGGTTCTTTTCATGTCACTTATTAGTCTTGCATAATATTTGTGTTTCTACCGTAATAAAGCTTTTTTTAAAGCCTAGTTTCAATCTTTGGTGTTAATACATTTTGGGTTGTACTTACTCCAATTATTCCGGCCATAGTATTTACCTTCTGCCTAACGATTCGAGCACCACCAAGCCTACTTGAAATCATATTTGTAGCTATATTATTTTATATAGAAAGATGTTTATTCTATCTGTAAACACTAATAGTTTCAGTATTGTAAAATTTATTTCATGTAATATTATATCAATTCACTACCAACTAAAATTTTAATTATATAACATATCTCATCATCAGTTGTATCTATATAATATTTATTGCATAAGAAAACAATTTGTTTTTTGACAACTTGATATATTTCTTTATGCTTATTAATAAGTTCTTCTTTACAAGGATACTCTATTGATGGCTCTCCCTTTTTAAGTCTACTAATAGTAAATGCTAAATGAAGAATAAAGCCTATTAGATTTTCATCTGTTAATGAGATGGAAAGACTTGCGGCTATGTTATTGAAAAATTGAGTTATATCGGTGTAAAGCACATCTCCATCCAAATTATCAATATTTTCTTTAAGAATCAATCGCATTTTAAGAAGGGTAGTTTTTGTATCAATAATTTCTTGAAGTTCTTTTGCTACTTTCATACTTATTACATCGAACATACTATATTGTTTTATATCTAAGTCAACAGGGAAGGATGTAACAATAAATAAAATTTCCTTTTCTTTTTGCACTTTTTTTAATTGTTGCTCAAAGTATTTCATATCTAAGCAGTTAAGTGGTATAACTTCAAATATGCCCTTATCAAATTTAAAATTATTATTAATAAAGCTTTTAAGTGCCACAGATCCGCCTTCCCCAGTTAAACAAGCAGTTACTATTATTATCTTGTTTTTATCATTTGCAGGTTCATTTATATTCCTATTTAACTCCCTGTATGAATTTACAGAGATAACCTCTTTATATATATCATCTAATGAAAATCCAAGTAAAGCTTTTCTAGCAGCTTCTAATACATGTAGTGTGGAAACCAGAGATATGACCTTTACTGGAACATTTAATTCTTTCTCTATTATTTCCCCAAAAGTTGTTAATGAACCCATGTCAACAAGTAATAGATAACCACTAGAACTGAAATGCTCTTTAACTACTTTTCTCAGAGCGTCTAACACTTTTGATGGGCTAATTTCTAAAGGCGCATTAATACCAATTACATAATTTTCACCTAAAAGTTTATTAGCGACAGCTGACATTGATGTTGCAGTTGATTCACCATGGGCTATGATTATAACTTTCACTTTTTCCAAGAATTTATGGTGATATTGATCTTCTGGAACTAGAAATATAGTCAAATATCCTGCTTCATCTTCAGGAATTTCATGGTGTACAAAATCTTCAATTATTTTTTTGATTTTAAGTGCTACCTTAAATTCAACAGGATACAATAATTTTAACTTATTTAATTCAGGATTAACTATAGCTTTATTAGTACCTATTCTTTTAATTAATGTATCGATATGTAAAGCTAATGCAGTGTAAATATTATCGCTTAAGGTAGTTTTTAATTCATTACATATAGTATAATTTATTTTATCAACACAATTTAATATGTCTTCACCTAGTATATTAAGCAAATTTTTTTTATTAATATCATCCGAAACTCCATTAATACATTTTTGAAAATATTTTGTTATGTCTTTTTCTAAAATATTTTCAATATTAATCTCAGAAACACCTTTTGATTTTAATTCCTCTAGTTTTTGCTCAATAATTTCATAAATACTATTTTTTTCTTCATTATCATCATAGGATGTGAAATCAACTGAACTGGAAAATTTGAAATACTCAATATCTTCACTTACAAGTTTATTCCAGATAACCCTATGCTCTTTTTCTTTATATAGACCATCTTTAATATAATTTGGTAGACTGCTACTGTTAATCCTTACATCACTTTTTATATTTGTTAGAAATTCTGAGTACGCCTTTGCACAAACCAGTTGTATATCATTTTTAAGCTGACCAATATTATTAGGACAATCATATGATAAAAATGCTCTAATTGTGTTTAAAGATGCATGTATATCTCTATTTAAGCGAATGCTTTCTTGCCTAAAAAAACTCTTTATAATGAAAAACCGCTCCTCTAAGGTTCTATCCTTAAGTGTTGGGATTGTTATAATCATAGGAATTCTTCTAGTAAATGTTTTCAACAAGGCGGAATTTGGATTTTCTGTAGTAGCAGATATAATTAATACATCTGATTTCTTGTTTTCATATTCGCCCATACGTCTAAAAAATCCAGTATCCAGAAAAGTAAACAGTGATTCTTGACCTTCTGGTGGAAGTCTGTGTATTTCATCTAGGAAAAGTATTCCTCCATTTGCTTTCTCGATTAGTCCAATCTTGTCTGCCTCAGCTCCAGTATAGGTGCCTTTTTTTACACCAAAAAGTTGTGATGTAAGTAATTGTGGATTATTGCTATAATCGGCGCAATTAAAAGCAATAAAAGGGGAACCCTCCTTTTTAACTTTCATTTCTTTGGCATATTCATACATTAAAAATGCAAACATAGACTTTCCAACACCGGTATCTCCGAGAATTAAACAGTTCATCCCTTTAGGTGGATATAATATTGCAGCTTTAACTTGTTCTACTGCTTTTTTTAAACTTATGTTATTCTTAACAAGCTCATCTAGTTTACATTCTTTAACTGTAGTGTTTTGATTCTTTTCCATAAAAAACAGTACTGGTCTTCCTGATGATTTATACACTTTTCCTTCTTTACAAAGGTTATTAAGTTCATGACTAACATTAGCTCTGCTAATATTTAAAATTACTGACACACTTTGAGCATCAACACCTACTTTTTCAGTCTGGTCTAATAGATAAGTGTATATGGTTTCTTTTCTGTTCATTTAATTAACCCCCGTTTAGTTAATAGTATATACCTTTGCAGTAGAGTAATGATATATAATTTTTCATTTCAAGATAGAAACACTATATAAAAATAAACCGAAACACTAACGATAGTCAATTGAAACACTAGTTAAGAGCTAACACACTTACAAAAAACACAGGGCCTATTGAAGCGTTTACATAAAATAACGGGACTTTTAGTGTTTTGGCACGCAATTTGCTATATAAGAAGTATAACAATTTAAATGTTTAGCAAATTAAAATATAAGGAGGAACAGAAATGGAGATAGAACAAGTAGTAATGGATATAATTATAAGCTCAGGTGAAACAAGATCTTTTGCATATGAAGCACTTGCAAAAGCAAAGGAGGGAAAATATGAGGATGCAGATGAATTAATTGAAAAAGCAAATGATATGATTGATAAAACTCATAAAATACAAACTTCATTATTACAAAAAGAAGCTGCAGGTGAAAACCTTCAAGTAACACTTCTATTTGTACATGCACAAGATCATTTAATGACTTCTATATCAGAAAAGAATCTAATTGGTGAGATTATTGAGTTAAGAAAGGTTATAAATCCTTTATTGGGTATTAAAGAAAGTTAAATAAGAATTAGCTAATAAAATTTGATAGTGTTAACTAACTTATGAAAAAACAATAATGGAAATATTAGGATTTAGAATGTGGGTTGAAAAGTGAAAATGTATCCTGAAGAAATTTAATGTTGCTTTATTTGTT
>NZ_JAHLEC010000149.1 GCF_018861705.1 Clostridium psychrophilum
TGAAATTTTCATATTAATTTACAATATTTTCAAGAGGCATAGCCTAAAATTTGAAATAGCTTAACTCCTACCGGAGAAAATATAGCTTTTTGTGGCTTAATCATATTATATTCTTGATATTTTTTCTCCCTTCTTAAGAAATTTAATTCTGCTAATACTACTATTAATACTGCTATTACTGAATTTATATGCCTGCTAATAACCTTATATTGTTAATTAAATTACACTTTGTTTTATCAAGGCTTGATAAGAAAAAGCATCAGATTTTTCACCAATGGCACCTTTGATTTTATGTATAAGAATTTCTAATACCCATGTTGCTATGACTAAAAAACATAGATACCAAAACTTCGTTAACAAATCAAATGCAACTTATAGTTGATAAATATGTTATATTTAAGTGATAGCAATATTGTTATCTTATTGGTAGAATTGTTTAGGGGTGATTAGAAATGGGTTTTCCGGAACAATTGCAGAATTTTTAAAAAATTTTCAGCCTTGGTTGCTGCAATCTTAATACAAGGAGGATATATAATGATTTTATATAGAAATGATAAATGCTGGTGTGGAAGTGGAATAAAATACAAAAATTGCCATTTGAACTTTGATAAAAAGTTAGAAACCTTGAAAAATAAAGGATACATAGTTCCAACAAGAAATCTTATTAAAAATAAAGATCAAATTGAAGGAATCAGAAAAAGTGCTAAAATTAATAATGGCCTTTTAGATTTAATTAGTGAGAATATTAAAGAAGGAATGACTACAGAAGAAATTAATAAACTAGCCTATGAGTATACAATATATAATGGTGGAATTCCGGCTCCTCTTAATTATGATGGATTTCCCAAAAGTATTTGTACATCAATTAATGATGAAGTATGTCATGGAATACCAAGCGAAGATATAGTACTTAAAAATGGTGATATTATAAATGTTGATGCAACTACTATACTTAATGAATATTATTCAGATGCGTCAAGAATGTTTATGATTGGAGACGTAAGTGATGAAGCTAGAAAAATAGTAGAAATAACTAAGAACTGTTTAAATAAAGGAATAGAAGCAGTAAAACCTTGGGGATTTTTAGGTGATATAGGAGCAGCGGTGCAAGAATATGCGCAAAGCAATGGCTACTCGGTAGTTAGGGATTTTGGAGGACATGGAGTTGGACTAGCTATGCATGAAGATCCATTTGTTTCCCATTTGGGAACTAAGGGAACAGATATGATTTTGGCACCTGGAATGGTATTTACGATTGAACCAATGATAAATGCTGGAAGTCATGAAATATTTATAGATGAGGATAATGGATGGACAACCTTTACTGCTGATGGATCACTTTCAGCACAATGGGAGCATACAATTCTTGTAACTGAAAATGGGATTGAAATAATATCAAAATAACAATGAACTAACACTAATATAGTAGAACTATGTGCATATTTTAATGCACATAGTTCTATCTATTTTGTAAGCTTAATTATTATATCTTTATGTTGTGGATATTTATTTAAAAGAACTGTTCTTTCAAATATTTCAAAGTCTTTAAAGTCAAAACCAGGTGATACCATACAGCCAACAAGAGAATAACCTGAGCTATTCATAGCAGAACCAAAGATATAATTCTTAGGTACTAGAAATTGCGGAACTTCTCCATTTTTTATATTAAGACCTAGTTGCCTAGTAGTAAGTTCTCCATTTGGACTTATCATATATATTGAAAGAGGAGCACCTGCATGATAGTACCACATTTCATCTGATTTTAATCTATGAAAACTTGAAATTTCCCCATCTCTTAATAAAAAATAAATGCTAGTCCAAAGTATTCTCTCGCCCTCAAATTTTGTTCTTAATTCATTTGAACTAATGTTTTCACAAGAGTCAAAGCTACTTTTATAAAACCCACCTTCAGGATGAGGTTCCATATTTAATGTGTCAATAAAGTATTGTGATGAGTACATAATTTATCTCCTTTCTAAAAAATATATTGTCTATGAATTAATATAACTATAAATCTGCTAAATGTTTACCTACATGGCCACTAAATGTCATTATACTGCTAATAAGATATAATCCAAAATCAAGACATATTTATGTTACTAAAAGACCTATAACCATTACTATTTTTGTCTTAATACTTTTACTTTGGACCATCTGCATTTCATTTTTAATTCTGTCATCTGCATTTCATTTTTAATTCTTGACATTTACTATACCATAAAGTATAATGAAAATATAGACCGGTCACTATAATTAGAAAGCTATAATTTATTAGAGAGGTATACTGATATGAATAATAAGGTAAATGTAAAAGAAAAATTTATAGAAACTGCATCAAAACTTTTCCAAATTAAGGGCTATAACGCAACTGGTTTAAATGAAATTTTAGCAAAAAGTGGAGCACCAAAAGGATCGTTATATTATCATTTCCCTAAAGGAAAAGAGCAACTTGCCTTGGAATCTGTAAACTTAGCAGGTCAAAAAATAATAACCAATGTGATTAATGCCTTAGATAGTATTGAAAATCCAGTTGAAGCTATTAAATTTAATATAGAAAACATTGCAATAATAATTGATAATGAGCAGAAAACTTCAGATATTTCTATAAGTTTAATAGCTCTAGAAACATATCTAACAAGTGAAATTTTAAGGAAAGCTTGCGACGAAATATTTA
Source organism: Clostridium psychrophilum (assembly GCF_018861705.1). GTDB lineage: Bacteria > Bacillota > Clostridia > Clostridiales > Clostridiaceae > Clostridium_AD > Clostridium_AD psychrophilum. The sequence continues at coordinate 2,675 of NZ_JAHLEC010000149.1, forward strand.
CTTCATTAGAAAATATATATGCAAAAAAATTAATCAAGTCTGGAATTAGCAAAGATAAATCATATGAATTAGGTTGTGTAATTGCTGCAATGATAGAAGGTGGAATTACTTTATCGCTTACAAAGAAAAGTGGTGATTCACTTAGAATACTAGCTAAACAATTACCTAATTTAATAAATATATAGTAATGGAATACAAAATTTAAATGATTAATTAATACCTGTTTTATAAATAGGTGTTTTTTTAGGAGTTTATTATAAAGACTGGTCTAATATTAGGAGGAAATAATTTAATGGAAACAACAAAGTCTACAAAAAAACTCAACTCAAACGCAATTATAGGCGTATTAGCCTTCAGCTCATTTTTAGCTGTATTTAATGAAACTATATTAAATGTCGCATTATCTCCTCTTATGAAGGAAATGAATGTTACAGCCGGAACGGTGCAATGGATAATTACTGCATACATGATAGTTGTATCAGTTATGGTACCAATTACAGCGTTTCTAATTCAAACATTTGAAACAAAGCATTTATTTTTAGGTGCAATGACATTACTTTTAGTTGGAACAATATGTGCAGCTTGTTCAAGCTCTTTTGTTATGTTACTTATTTCAAGAATGTTACAAGCCTCAGGAACTGGAATGATGATTCCACTTTTAATGAATACAGTATTACTCGTAACCCCACCTGAAAAACATGGAGCAGCTATGGGAATATGCGGTTGTGTAATTTCTCTTGGACCAGCACTCGGACCAACAGTTTCAGGTATTTTATTACAATTTTTTAGTTGGCATGCATTATTTATAATGTTAATTCCACTTATAGTAATAGCTATGATTTTAGGTTCAATTTATTTAGTTAATGTGTCAACTCTTACAAAACCTAAAATCGATTTTATATCAATTATATTATCAAGCCTCGGAATTGGTGGGATTATATATGGTATAAGTAGTTTTAGTGGTGGTGGGAATATGAGGATTATCAGTTTAATATTTATTGTAGGAATTATATCATTAATTACATTTGTTAAACGTCAATTTTCTTTAAAAGAACCAATGTTAGAAATGCGTATATTTAAATATCCTTTCTTTTCAGTAGGGGTAGTCCTTGTTATGATTTCAATGATGACAATGTTCACTATGAACGTAATGTTACCTATCTTCCTTCAAGGTGCACTTAAAACAACAACATTTGTAGCAGCAATGGTATTACTTCCAGCATCACTTGCTAATGGAGCTGTAACTCCTATAGGTGGAAAAATTTATGATAAATTTGGTGTGAAAGTGTTAATACCAGTAGGTTTTGCTATAATCCTTGTGGCATTATTTGTTTTATCACGTTCGAATAGTGATACATCTCTTATTAAGATTATAGTTTCATATATAATAGTCTGCATTGGGGTTGGTATTACAATGTCACCTTGTCAAACGAGTTCTCTTAACCAACTACCAAAAGAAGCTTATCCACATGGAATAGCGGTTATGAATACCCTTCAGCAAATATCAGCAGCACTTGGTTCCTCATTATTTATTGGCATTATGTCAGCTTCCCAGCTAAAAGCCTTAAATAATTCAGCTTCCGAGCAAGTTGCAGTAGCTACTGGTTTTCAGTCAAGTGCAACACTCGCAGTAATATTTGTTTTAGTGGGCCTTTGTTTGTCCTTTGCTTTAAAATTTGGTAATAAGAGTTCTTATTCAGCCTCTAATTTAAGCTTAGAAAACGAAAAATAAACGGTCTTTAATTTAACTAACATATAATGAGGAGGATAAAAAATGAAAATTTTAGGTATTTCAGGTGGAAGAAAAGATGGTAATAATGATTCTATGTGTAAAGAAGCTTTGATGGCTGCAAATGAAATGGGTGCAGAGGTTGAATTTATTCGTTTATTAGATTTGGATATAAAATATTGTATTGGGTGCACAGCATGTGTTGGCTCACTTATGACAGGCAAAGGAAATAAATGTGTATTAAAAGATGACTTTGATTGGTTACTTGATAAAATGCTAGATGCAGATGGAGTGATTTTTGCAAACCCAATTTTCTGTAAAGGGGCTCCAAGTTTATTCCTTACTCTTAGAGATCGTTTCGGACCAAGGATGGATAGAGGTAACAATGTGGTAGCAACTAAAATTGCACAATCAACAGGAGGCATCGCACCCGATCCAAGAATATTAAAAGATAAAGTGGTTTCTTATATCGGGTTTGGCGGTTCAGACTGGGTTACAAGATTTCAATGTGACTCGGCAATACAAGCATTAACTCCTATGTGGAAAGTTATAGATAACGAAGTATTTCCTTGGTCTACAGGCATTATTATAGATAATGATAAAGTCGCAAGAGTACATGAAATAGGTATGAATCTTGCTAAAGCTGCAAAAGATATTGAAAATGCTTCTTATAAAGGCGAAAAAGGAGTTTGTCCACATTGCCATAGCAGAAACTTCTATTTAGATAGAGAATCTACTCATGCAATTTGCTGTATGTGTGGTATTGAAGGTGATGTTAAAATTGTAGATGGTAAAGTGAAATTTGAATTTCCAAAAGAGCAATTAAAACACGCTCATGATACTTTATCCGGAAAATTTATTCATGTAGATGATATCAAAAAGACTGTTGCCATAAGCACTGAATTAAAGAAATCAGATGATTATAAACAACGTTTAGAAAACTATAAAAAATTTATTACAGCAACTAAACCAGAAAAATAAATTTCCAATACCTCTACCTTTCACTCATAAAATCCACGGGGTACGCGAACAAATTGTAATCAAAATTTGTTTTTCTAATGACAAAAATAAAATTGGCTTGTCTATTTATAACAATCCAATTTTATTTTTTCTTTAATAATTATGTAACATAATATAAGGTAAATCTTTGCTTTATAACTTTACCTTTTTAAACTTTCTTTACTAATTAAGTCAACATATTCTTTGTGTTCTTTCAAACCAAGCCCAGTAACCATTCTATATTTTTCAAATGCTTTAATTTCTTTGCCTTCTGCAATTAGCTTTCTTAATTCAATATCCATATTTTTCAAGACTGTATTAGGTACTTCAATTTAATTAGATTTTTTATCCTTCTTATAATGGATTATGCTCAAGACAATAGAAATTCCTACGAAAAATGTATATGTTACTGCTGAAAAATAGTTTTTATCAAAAAAATCTATTATACCTAAAAATAAGCAACCAGATCCTGCTAATAGCCATAGTACCCACGTTTTTAATTTCATAATTTACTCTCCCCCATTAAACTGATAGTGTTAACACTATCTTTGTTTTATTTATTTAAGACCCTGCAATTGCAAGGATTGTAGCTGTTTTTAAGAAAAAAAACAATGACCCCCTCTTTCTGGTATAATTG
>NZ_JAHLEC010000150.1 GCF_018861705.1 Clostridium psychrophilum
TTTTATTTGAAATGATTAATCTGCGACAACTGTTAAGTTATACGCGAGCTCATTACAATACTTTTAGTCTTACGACTAAATTTTACTTTATACTAAAGTAATTAACTGGTTAAAACAAAATATTATTTCATTTCTTTACCTATTCTCTGTTTAATTTTCAAAGACCAACTTGCTTTGTCATCATCTGACGACTTCTACTATATTACTAGGTATTTCTTCTTTTGTCAATCTTTTTTTAATTTATTTTCATTTGAAAACTTATTAAATTGTAATTAACATTAAACTTAATCCGTCGCACGCTTCTTACGACAATTAATATTCTATCACATTAATAATAGGATGCCTTCATTATAAAAGCATCCTAACTAATTTATCTTTATATTCCGACATATATCTCTAATTAACAAAGTATTTCGCATTCAGATACACATGGTTAAGTATTTTTAATATTGTTAACATTTCTAATAATGACAATATTACTGGAAAACATATTTAGCTTAGTATTATAAATGTTTTCTAAGTTCTATATATTACCTAAGTAACTGTCACACTTGCAGCAAACATAAATCCATACACAATATAAGATTATCTTAATTTCTAAATTAACCTTATATTGACTGCATAATGTTTAGTTACTCCATATAGAAGTTCTAGTTGGAATATTATAGTATATATATTTAGCATTACTTAAAGCTAGCCTTACACATCCGTGAGATACGCGAGCGCCAAGTGTATTATCTATAACATAATTTCCTTTTCTATCGTATAATACGCTATGGAATAAATAGTTACCCCTTATTTGAGTATAGTATTTACACCTAGCTCCTCCGGATGATATAAAATAACTACCTTTTCTTCCTACAGTGAAATGACCTTTAATAGTAGGAGTACTTGTTTTCCCAGAAGAACATACCATAGATTTAACAAGACGCCATTTTTTATTAGACCCATGAAATACATTTACCTTTTGATGAGATGAATCAATCCATATAAAATAACCGGTTAAACTAGTAATTTTTTTACTATTTATATATTTTTCTGAAGAATTATTAGAAACACTAACTTTGCTTGTATTCTTTTTTATCACAGGTGTTTTATACATAGTTGAAGAAGTTGGTTTCATGTCAAGTTTTTTCATTGTTAAACTACCAACTATCCCGTTTTTTAGTATCTTGTTTTTAGTTTGAAAATCCATAACCGCATAACGTGTTAACTTACCAAAATTGCCATCTGCATAAAGTTTGTAACCAAATTTATTAAGCTTCTGCTGTATTTCTCTTACTTTGATACCCTTATCTCCTTGCTTAAAAGTTGTCTTAGCAGCTAAAAATTGTTTTTTTAAAATATTATTCTGAGATACACTGATATTATTTTGATATAATTTTATGTCAGTTGTAGTAACATTTACAGATTTGCCATCTTTATTTGCTAAAGCACCTCCCCCTAAAATAATAATAGATAATAAGAAAACACATGATAAATATCTTTTAATCATAAATAATCCCCCATTTATAAAAAAATTTATATTTGATTTACCCTACTACTATATTCACTTAGAATTAAAATGTTACTGTATTTTCAGAGCTCAACTAGAAATATTGCTTCCTTATATATGTTCTTATAATAATTTATAGATTATACTTTTCTAGTAAAGCATCAATAAACTTTCCGTTTTCATAAAACAATTCACCATCAGCATAAATTTTTCCGCCCTTTCTCATATCACAAAGCATATCCCAGTGAATAGTAGATTTGTTTAATCCCCCTGCTTCAGGCATTGAATCTCCAATAGCCATATGAACAGTTCCACCAATTTTTTCATCAAACAGCATATTTCTTGTAAAGTTTTTAATACCATAGTTAGTCCCTATTGCCACCTCGCCAAACCTGCATGATCCTTCATCAATTTCAAGAAGAGTTTTAAGTAAATCCTCACCTTTAGTTGCCGTTGCTTTGATTACCTTTCCTTTGTTAACCTCAAGTACTATTCCTTCAATTTCTTTTCCCATATATATTCCTGGGAAACTAAAAGTAATAACTCCATCCACACCATCTTCAACAGGTGATGTAAATACCTCTCCATCAGGAAAATTCACCTTTCCATCACAATTTATCCACTTTCTTTCATATATGTTAACTTTAATGTCTGTTCCCTCAGAAACAAACTGTAATTCTTTTTTAGTATCAAGATATTTAACCCATCTTTCTTGCTCTACACTTATCCTTTTCCATTGTGCTACAGGATCTTTAGCATCAAGCATGCCTGCACCGTAAACAAATTCTTCATAATCACTAAAACTCATTGAAGCTTCCTGCGCATCTGCATATGTAGGAAATTGTGTACCACACCATCTTAAAGATCCATTTCCCATACGCTCAGAATATATTTTTCTCCAACTTGTCGCTCCTTTAGAAGACATTTTAATTTTATCTGCATCAATTTTTGAAAATATCTTTGTGTTCCCACTAGCCCAAGCAGAAATCCATACATCTGCCTTTTCTAGCATAGTTTTAAAAATCGTATTTTCCTGAAGTAACTGCTCTTCACTTCCATATTTGAGTTTCATTTCTGATACTTCTTGCGATGAAAGTAAGGTTTCAACATATGCACCTGCTTTCACTACTTCCTTTACCACCTCCACCATCCAAGGTGTTGCAACCTCATCACAGGAAACAAATACAAAATCTCCTGGTTTAACCTTGGTAGAATAATTTACAAGTAGCTTTGCGAGTTTGTTAAGTCTTTGATCTGACATTTATAATTTCCCCTTTCATTTATAACCTAAAAATAAGCTCTCTAAATTTCTATATTTTTCCATTTTATATTAAAGCTAGTTTTCCAAAGAATTATATTAACTATTAAAAGCAATAATGCATAAATTCCAACAAATACAATATTGTTTCTAATAATTATATGAATTCCAGCAAATACTCCAAGTATTACTATTATAATTAGTGATGGTCTTATAAGTTTACCAGTATCTGATGTAGCAAACTTTACACTAAATGGCATTGCATTATTTGATACTTTAAAATACACTAATGATAATATTAAAAGAATTAAAAACATTACTATTAAATCTAGAATTATAGATGGACCTTTTAATATTAGGAACACTATAGCCTCCAATATATAAAGTGGAATTATTAACTTAAATAAAGTTCCTTTTACTGCCCCTTTTAATATCACACCTGGATTTTCTATCGGTAATACCTTGTATATAAATGCTCCCTTATAACTATCACTATTATTTATAAAAGCTGTACAAACACACAATAGGAATACACTTATATACATTAATAAATGAATTTTTCCACCAAACCCTGTTCGAATATTCTCCATAAATGATTTACCTTTTGTATCCATAAACATAAACAATAGTGGCATAAATACAGCCATTGCAAGAGTCGGATACACTTTAAGCTTCAGATTTCTTTCTGTAGCTATCATATTTTGAGTAAATTTAAACATACTCTTTTCAATTTTATCTTTGCAAATAATTTTTGCTATAAATTCTTTTCTTTTTTCACTATTCTTACTTACTATTCCGCCATTTTCATTTAATTTTTGGAGGTTCTTTTCAAAATAAGGTAGTACGCTTTTAAAATAAAGTATTATTAACAAAATAGGTCCTACTATTGCAAGTAAACATAAAAATATTAGGAACGGATTTTTGTTTCCATCAATGTATATTCCAAATGGAGCTGCAAACCACATGGATGGAAGTAGTGCATGCCAAAATTTAGGCACATATTCACTATTCATACTAGTAGTATTAAAAACTCTAATAACTAGCTGATATCCAAATGCAAATACAAAAGCTAATAATATTTGAAAATAGTTGATTATATCCTTTAGTTTTTCTCCATCAAAGAACTTTAAAACTAAAGTATATAATAAAGATGTTAAAGCTATAACTAATAATACTGCAAATATATTTTCTATACTAAAAATCACGAAGAATAAGACTCCATAATTTATGGTACCAATAACTAGTGGAATTAGATTTAATGACAGAGAGATACCCATTAAATAAATACATATATGAGTAGTTTTCGCTGCATTAAAGGTCTTAGTAGTAATAGGCTTAGGTAATAATATATTTTTTTCCCCTACATCTAGTAAAACTGCTGAAAAGTCAGATATCATAAGTGATACCATCATAAATAGGTTTATACCTATTACAATATTTGTAGCTATCATAGATGTCATATTTCCCATCATTATTAATCCAATAAAAATGCTCATAAATACATTGATTTTTAATAAGGATAAGTAATTATTCTTGTCCTCACTCTCATCTGTCTTGCTATTATTTTTCATGACAGTACTTACTCTACGACCATCCATGGTTAGTTTTATCTGTAGGATCATTCTCATAGTCTTATAGTTAACGCCTAATTTATTATATAATAATTCAAATTTGTCTAATATCTTTAGCACATAAAAATTCTTCATAATTATACCTCTTCAACCAAAGAAACAAATTCTTTAGCAATCTCTGCATGCTCATTAAAGCCTGTTAGTTGATTGAATATCTCTTCAAGTGTTCCTTCCTTTTTATTATTATTAAGCTCCTCAAAACTCCCATCTGCTACTATTCGTCCATCGTTTATTAATATGATTCTGTCACTTACTTTTTCTACAACATCCATTATATGAGAAGAATAAAATATGGTTTTCCCTCCCATAGCAAGAATTCTCATAACTTCTTTGAACACCATTACGCTATTAGCATCTAATCCGCTTAACGGCTCATCAAAAAACAATATATCTGGATTATGAATTAAACTACATATTATGAGTAACTTTTGCTTCATGCCTTTTGAGTATGAGGATATTCTAGAATTTATTACCCCTTCCATACCAAATAATCCCATGAGCCTCTTTGATCTTTCAACAAGTTTTTTCTCTTTTAATCCATATATTTCGCCTAGAAAGATTATATACTCATAAGCAGTTAAGTTTTCATATATATCTGCGAGCTCTGGTACATACCCTATTTTCCTTTTGTACTCTACACTTCCATTACTTATGTCTTGTCCTAATATTTCTACCTTTCCTGTGTATCCTTCTAATATCCCAAGCATTATCTTTATAGTTGTGCTTTTACCTGCGCCATTTGTCCCTATATATCCAATTATCTGTCCACGAGGTATTTCTAAATTTATTCCTTTAAGTACCTTTTTACTACCATAGCTCATTTGTAAATTTTTGATTGATATTATACTTTCTAAGTTTTCCATCTTTCCTTCCTCTCAAATGTAATTGCTATCTACTTATGTAATTAACACATTGATAATTTTGTTAATATAATTGTAGCACAAATGGATAACATTGGAAATATAATAACTTATTGTTTTTTAGGGCCATAAAAAAAGTAGTGTCTAATCTACAAGTTTTTACACTTGAAATTTAACACTACTTAGAATGTTGATATAAATTTAAAAAGAATTCCCTGCTTGGGAAATGAAATTATTTGAGTAACCATAACCTGATGTGTATTCTAATACTTTCATTTTATATTTTTCCACAACTATCCCTAATCATTAACTTAGTTGGAATAACAACTTTTTTATTAAAACTTCTTTCTTTTATAAACCGTTCTAATAATAAATCAACTGCAGCCTCACCCATGAATTCAGTATATACTTTTACAGTAGTCATAGCTGGTACCATAAACCGTACCATTTCAATATCATCAAAACCAACAATACTTATATCACGCCCAATAGAAAACTTATTTTCAATTATTGCTTTATAAGTGTAGACTTGTAGTTTAATATATCCTGATAATATAAGTGATTTGCAAATTTAAGTAACCTTTAAAATATAAAAAGGATAAATGAATGTGTTAATTAAATTTAACATTCCT
>NZ_JAHLEC010000151.1 GCF_018861705.1 Clostridium psychrophilum
TTAATCATCTCATATTTCTCTTGAATTTTCCACCTAATTTTCATCTAAAATGTTATCTAAAATGTTATCCACAGCGGTTTCCGCAAGCTGTTTCCTATATAATAAAAAAGATGCCTATATAGGCATCTTATAATTCTTATGTAGACCGTACACCTCGCTTCGATGAATAAACTATGCGCGTTACCTATACAGTTAGCTCAAACTAGGTTGGTCCACGGCACATGGAAGAGTTCACTTACCGCTGCTTCCTTCCGGATCTCACGGGGTTCATAAATTTCCATTGCGTGGGTCCCAGTTCTCAACACCACTTATATAGGTCGGACCACACATTTTATAACCTAAGCGAGGAATTCACCCCTGCTGTAGCGGATTGCAGGTCACAGGGCACCGCTAACTCCCCGACTAGTACGGAAATATAAACTGGTGGAAAAAGAGGGATTCGAACCCTCGGTAGAGTTTCCCCTACACACGCTTTCCAGGCATGCTCCTTAAACCACTCGGACATCTCTCCGTAAAGTACTTTAATTTTGTAAACACATCATTAGTGCAACATAGGTAATTATACTATTAATAGATTGTATTTTCAATAGTTATTTGTTGAAATAATATAAATTTATTTAAAATATTTATATTATATTATTCTCAATTCACTTTTATATATACATTTTTACAATATAATTTTTATTATAGATAATACTGTGCATAAAATTTTTTTTGTTAAAATTATTGTATATTATCCATATATATAAAATTCACTTCTTTGAGCAAACTTAAATGCTTTGCTTGCTAGAAGTGAATTTTACTTTATAGATTAACTTTATAGATTAACTTTTAAAGCTACTGTAAATATTAAACTGAAAAATACTATTTTAACAGTTTAATGTCTACAAAACTATATTATGCTTTAATTTCATCTTTAACAACAACATCTTTCTTTAATATTTTAACCATAACCCCAGTTACTATTGTTCCAGCTACTATTGCAATTATATATCCACCTAAATTAGTAACTGCATGAGGGATAAACAAGAGAAATATACCACCATGTGGAGCTACTATAGATGCTTTAAATATCATAGATAACGCACCGGTAACTGCAGCACCTACCATTGTTGAAGGTATTATTTTAAGTGGATCTGCTACTGCAAATGGTATTGCACCCTCAGTTATAAATGCAGCTCCTAATGCCCAAGCAGATTTTCCTGATTCTCTTTCTTCTGCTGTAAATTTCTTTTTTGCTATAACTGTTGCAAGTGCTATCCCTAGTGGAGGAGTCATTCCTGCAGCCATTACCGCAGCCATTATTGCAGAAGAAGGAGCCAATGCCAAAGTTGACACTCCAAAAGTATATGCTGCTTTATTAAATGGTCCACCCATATCAAAAGCCATCATTAAACCAAGTATAATTCCGAGAAATCCTGCGTTTGCTCCACTTAAATTAGTTAAGTATTTTGACATTACCACAGTTAAAGCACTTACGGGTTTTCCAATAACATATATCATTACAAGCCCTACTACTAATGTCGATAAAACAGGTAATATTATAACGGGCATTAAACCTTGTAATGATTTTGGTAACTTTATTATTTTCTTTAATAAAACTACAGTATAACCAGCTAAGAAACCTGCTATCATTGCTCCGATAAATGCAGCGCCTACAGTAGATGCAAGTAAACCACCAACCATACCTGGTACAAGCCCTGGTCTATCTGCTATAGAAAATGCTATAAACCCTGCAAGTACTGGATACATAAGTGCCATGGCATTACCGCCACCAATAGTCTTCAATGCTTCAGCTATAGATCCTGGTACTTTAAATGCATATATTCCAAAAGCAAAAGAAAGTGCTATTAAAATACCTCCCGCAGCTACAAAAGGAATCATATAAGAAACACCTGTCATAAGGTGCTTATAAACACCCTTTCTCTCAACCTTTTTTTCTTCTTCCACATTGCTAACATTTTTTTCAGTATTTTTATCTTCTATTTTAATATCTATTGCCTTTTGAATAAGTCCTTTTGCATCTTTAATTGCATCTTTTACACCAACTTCAAGTATAGTCTTTCCTACAAAACGTTCCTTTGAAACGTTAGTATCTGCTGCAATTATTACAACTCTTGCTTCTTTTATTTCAGCCTCTGTCAATTTGTTTTCTGCACCAACAGATCCCTGAGTTTCCACTTTAATTTCGATACCCATTTCTTCCCCTGCCATTGAAAGAGCTTCTGCTGCCATATAAGTATGTGCAATTCCTGTTGGACACGATGTTATTGCTACAAATTTCATAATTTCCCCCCCTATTTAACCTTTGACTAATCATTTATTTTTTTGATAATTATAAACAACATATAATTTCTATTTTTCTAATAAAGCAATAACTTCTTCAGGACTACTTGCTTTCATTAAACTATCTCTTAATTGTTTATGCATCAATTTTCTAGAAATTTGGGCTAATATTTTTAAATGTTCGTCACTTGATTCCTCAGGTACCGCTATTAAAAAGAATATATGAGCTAGTTCATCATCCATAGACTTGTAGTCTATTCCATCACTACTTCGTCCAAATACTAATGAAGCCTCTTTAACTCCACTACTTTTTCCATGGGGAATAGCTATTCCCATACCAATGCCAGTTGAAAATTCTTTTTCCCTATCTGTTACAGCTTTTATATATTTATCTTTATCTAGTAACTTGCCATCTTCATCTAAAATATTTGCCATCTCTTTAATTACATCATCTTTAGTTTTACTAGTAAGCTCAAGTTTAATTGTATTAACACTTAATAATTCAGTTATATTCATTAATAATCATCCTTTCTTATAGGTATTTTATAGTTACTTGTTTTTTTAGCTCTTCTATATCAGTTAATTTCCCTGTTTGTGTTCCTTCAGTCATTACATTAGCTGCACTTGTTGCACACGCTAGCTTCATAGTTTCTTCAAAACTATAGTTGTTTTCAATTGCTACCGCCAAGGCTGCAACCATTGAATCCCCAGCGCCTACCGTACTTTTAACTTCTACCTTTAGACCCTTTACTTTTGCAATTTTATCACGGCTTATAAATATAGATCCATCTCCACCTTGTGAAATTACTACGTATTTTACTCCATAGTCTAATATTTTTTTAGAAATTTCAATAACTTTTTCTTCGTTATCAATGCTAACTCCAAAAGCTTTTTCAAGTTCTTCAACATTAGGTTTTACTATATAAGGACCAGCTTTAATTCCCTGCATTAGCATATCGCCATCTGCATCTAATATAACCTTGCCACCCTTGTTTTTTATATCTTTAATTATTTCAGCGTATATGCTACTGCTCGCCCCACTTGGCACACTGCCTGAAAGAATTACTAATGATTCTGACCTGCAATGTTCTATGATTTTTTCTTTTATATTGATAATATCTTCCATAGTCACACTAGGTCCATTCTCATTTATATCCGTATGTGTATTATTAACATTGTCAATAACTTTTAAATTAGTCCTAGTTTCTCCTTTTACAGATAGAAAATCATTTTTAATATTTGAATCATTCAAATATTCTTTTATTCTATTTCCACTGTTTCCACCTAAAAAACCTAAAGCTAAGCTTTTATTTTTTAATTCTTTTATAACTTTAGATACATTAATTCCTTTGCCGCCAACATCAACCCTTGTAGACACAATTCTATTAACACTACCAATTTTAAATTCATCTATTTCAATAGTTTTATCTAATGCCGGATTTAAAGTCACCGTTATTATCATTTTTCCACCTCTATTTATTTAGACATTATAATTTTTATATCTTTTTTTTCAAAACTTTCTAACAATTTATCACTCATTTGATTGTCTGTAATGATGATATCAACACTATCTAGATCAACGATTTTAGCAAAAGAAACTGAACCAAATTTAGTATGATCACATACTACTATAGTTTGCTTTGCAATTTTTATCATTTCCCGTTTTGTGTTAGCTTCAATAATATTTGGAGTAGTTAACCCACTATTGATGCATATACCATTAGTCCCAATAAATGATTTATCTACCTTAAAATTTTTAATTGTATTATCTGCCACTGGTCCTACCATTGCTCTTGTTTCCCATCTCAATGTACCTCCAGTAACAATCACCTCCACATCCCTCTTTTTAGCAAGTTCATAGGCCACATCAACAGAATTTGTTAAAACCGTTATATTCTTAGCCGTTATATGTTTAGCAATGCTTAAAGTAGTTGTCCCTGCATCTATTGCTACAGTATCTCCATCTGATATCATTGATGCTGCAATCATCCCAATAGATTCTTTCTCATCATAGAACTTATCTATTTTTTCTAAAAAAGTAGGTTCAAATTTAATATTGTCATTTAGTATTGCCCCACCATGCACTCTTTTTATAAGTTCATCTTGCTCCAATTCCTGGAGATCTCTTCTAATTGTAACTTCTGACACTTCATAACACTTTGATAAATCACATACCTTTACTTTCCCATACTTACTTAAACTATCTAATATTTTTGATTTTCTTTCTTCATGGAACATATTTTTAATCTTCCTTTTATCATATTTCAATATCGATGTTCATTTACATCTATTTTTATTTCATTTACTTTCGCTTGTGTTCATTTTAGTATAATATGATAACGTTGTCAATACTATATTTGTATTTTTTTTGATTTATTTTCAAATTATTTTTTTAAGCTTAATACAACTAAAAATAAATATTAATGTAGATATCAAACAGTACATTTCGAAAAAAATAAAACGAAACCTAAGGCTTCGTTTTTATCATATAAACATCTCTTAAAAACGCATAATTTTTTTATTTGTTTTTCTCTACTTCCTGTTTCAAAATTTTATCAATTTTAGAAGTGCATCTTTTCCCATTGCATGCGCCTGAACCCGCCCCCGTAACTTTTTGAACATTCTTTAAAGTTTTCGCACCATTTTTTATAGCCTTTTTTATTATAGCTCTTGATAAAGCTTTGCATAAACACACTTTTGTAAGTTTATCCATAATTTCATTATTCATATTTTCATTCATATTTTTTCTCCTTTTACTACCTCTTATCTTTAAAAAAATTAGTCATTAAATTACCACATTCATCATTATACAACCATTTTATTTCTGTCCAATGATTTAAATTTTCATTTTGAATAACATTAATAACTGAGCCACAGGCCCCTACACTAGGATCAAAAATTCCTATATATACTTTACTTATCCTAGACTGTAATATAGCTCCCGCACACATAGGACAAGGTTCTAAAGTTACATACATATCACATCCAGATAATCTCCAACTATCTAATGCCTCACAAGCATTTTGTATAGCTAAAATTTCTGCATGAGCAGTCACTTGTTGAAGTGTTTCTCTTAGGTTATGCGCTCTAGCAATTATACTATTGTTTTTAACTATAACTGCACCTACAGGTACTTCATGTAATAATAATGATCTTTTAGCTTCTTTTAATGCCTCACACATAAATTGTTTTTCCATCTAAACTCCTTTATTTTAAAACCTATTGTTAATTATTAACAGCTTCTATATTTTATCTTATAATTTTTAGCAACCCAAAATTCATTATATTAAATTAAAAGAACTAGCAAAGTATTACTTTGCTAGTTCTTGGTGCACACGAGAGGAGTCGAACCTCCGGCCTTCCCCTTAGGAGGGGGACGCTCTATCCAACTGAGCTACGGGTGCATATTTTATTTCTACTTAAACATAGTATTACACTTTTGTAAGGTTGTCAACTCATAGCTATTTAAAATATATTTAAATATGATCGAATTGTGATAATGTCCTATTATACCGAATTTGATTATGTCCCAAAAAGAATATAGTATAATAAAACCTCATGACTAAGAAATGAGGTGGACAAAATCAGA
>NZ_JAHLEC010000152.1 GCF_018861705.1 Clostridium psychrophilum
TGGAGTAGCTATGCTACTCTATTATTTTATAGATTTTAGTTTTTAATATTAGGTTAATATAAAGTGTAAAGTCTGGTTAAATTATTTTGTAGATTGGATAAATGAATGTGCTGTTTAGTTATTTGAATGGATAAATTAATTTGTAAATGTTAGGATAAGATAAAGTGTAAATCAACAGGTAATGTCATAAAAGTAAGTCATATACGGGTACAGCCGACATACGAGTAAAAATGAGTCACATGCTGGAATTATTATTCAACATGTGGCTATATATTGTTTTATAGGTGTTGCATCAAGTCTATTTATATTTGAAACATTTCATATATCTTTTTTATAACCACAGTGAAACATATTTTGATAGTGTCATTAGGGTATACTTTGTGAAATGTACCGTTAATCTTCAATAAACCACCTTAAAATCCACATAAAGGAATTATTATTCATGATGTGGCTTATTTTTACATGTATGTCGGCTATACCCGAGAGTTTAGCAATTATGCTAGGCTCTACCGTTTATAATATGAAAATTCAATATATATTTTTAAATAAAAACTAAGTTATGTTAGTGTTTTTTATTTTTTATTTTAAAATACTGTATAGCGTTATTAGATAAAGCAAATATTAAAAGTAATTAAATATGAGTATAATTTAAAGAAGGAAGTGTTTAAATGACAACTGAAGCAAAAATACAATTAACTTCATCAGAACTAGGTACCTTATGGATGACGTATCAGTCAGCATGTGCAACGTTAATGAAGTGTGAGGTTATGAAAGATAAAACTATTGACAAAGAAGCTAAAAACATAATAACAAGTTATATTACTGAAGCACAAAGTGTAAAAAATAAAATTGTAAATGTATTTAATAATGAAAGAGCAGTTATTCCAATAGGCTTTGATGAACGAGATATTATAATGGAGGTACCTCCGTTATTTGATGACATTTTTAACATAATGATTCTTCGCCAAATGATGAAATTGAATTATGGTCATTCTGCTATATTTTCAGCTATGGCATATATGAAAGATGTTCAAGATATATTAAAGCTTAACTACGATATAGCTCATAAATATTATGTAATGACAACAAAATATTTATTAGGAAAAGGAGTACTTGCAAAACCACCATATGTAACTATGCCAAAACAGGTGGAATTTATTGAAGCTAAAAATTATATGAGTGGAAATACTCTTCTTTCTGATAAACGTTCATTAAATACAATTGAGGTTGGTTTTCTTAATGAAGCTATTGAAGATAACATTTTTGGTATGCAGTTGATGACAGGGTTTGCACAAGTTGCAATAGATAAAGAAGTTAAAAAGTACTTCATAGAAGGTAAAGAACTAGCCAAAAAAATCATTTCTAAATTAGGTGATATTCTATTACAAAGTGATGTTCAACCACCAAGTACATGGGCTGGTAAAACTACGGAATCAACTAAGACGCCCTTTACAGATAAATTAATGATGTATACGACTAGTTTAATATCAAGCTCAGCAATAGGTTACAATGCCTTAGGTACATCTTTTAGTATGAGAAGTGATTTACATACCAAATTAACACTTATTGCAAAGGATATATTTGGGTATGCAAAAAAAGGTGGGAAAATAATGATTGAACATAAATGGATGGAAGAACCACCTCAAATGGAAGATAGAAATCAGCTTACAAAATAAAAAAAGCATATAAAAAGTCGTGAAATTAAAATTTCACAACATTTTGTAAACCTCTATAGCTAGCATATACCCTCATTCTCACTTTAATATATGCATTAATTCATTATTTTGGCTGCATAAAAGGAGTCTAATTGAGAAAATACACCTCTTTTATGCATTATTTTAACTTTTATTTAAATTACTATTTTGTAAAAATAAAAGTAATATGTCATTATATATAAGATTAAAAATAAAAAAAGTCTGGTTACATACCAGGATTTTTTTATCAAATAAATAAACTATAGTATCAAAGGAACCAACCCCTGACATTCTATATATTAGCATATAGATATTAATATTTCATGGGAAATTTAGATAAATATCGAAGGTACTTATAGAAATATGAATGTTTTTTATCATTTGAAATCAACTTTTGATATAGATTAAGACATTACAACAAACAACAACCATTTTAAATCTTAACGCTATGCTAAGCATAAACATCTATAACTAGCCTATATGATCATAGATACAAGGCACTTTATTATAGTATAAATTTCCTTAATAAGCACATAATAGAAATTATATAATATAAATAGCGTAATATTACATACAAAATAAAATGAGAGACATAATTTTCTTGACGAGGAATATTATGTTTCTCATTTTATTAATATGATTTTTTCAAAACTATATACTATTATTTAAGTCTTCATTAAGCTTTTTTAATCCTTTTTTTTCAATTCTAGAAACATATGACCTAGAAATTCCTAGAATCGATGAAATTTCTCTTTGAGTTCGTAGATTACCATCAAGTAATCCAAAACGCATTTGGGGTTGTTTACACATATCGTCCAAAAGTTCAATAGAGAGTTAAATCTTAATATTGAATGTTAATATGAATTTAAAGCAAGTAATCCCATATCATTGAACTATGGGGTTACTTGTGAGGACACATTAGAGGAAAGTGTACCAAATATGCTCAATGGTGTTTTCGTTAGTTTTTAATTACTATTTTTATTAATTTATAATTAGAGGATTTGTAAAATAAAATAGGTAACCAAATGGATATAAGCAACATATATAAATTAGATAATGAAAAAAGCTATATAAAAAATTTGAATATATAGTTATTGTCGCTATATGTAGTGTGTTATTAAAATTATATTGAGAAAGTTAATAAAAATAAAATTGAGATTAAGGAGAGTTTTATATATGATAATTTCAATAGATGCTGGTCATAATTCTATTCCAGATGTAGGAGCAATTGGACTTAGAAAGGAAGATCTTTTAAATAAAGAAGTTGTAGGTAAAATAATTAAAAAACTACAAAGTACAGCTACTAAAATAGTAGATTGCACACCTTATGGACAAGTATTTTCAAATGTGGGACAATCATTGCAATATAGGTGTAATAAAGCAAATAATTCTAATTCTGATTTGCATTTAAGCATTCATTTTAATATGGGTGGTGGAGAAGGAGTGGAATGTTATGCTATATCTCTAATTGCTAAAAATAATGCTGAAAAAATTTGTAACGAAATAGCTTTACTTGGATATAGGAATAGAGGTGTAAAAAACGGATCACATTTATATATTATAAATCACACTAATATGCCTTGTATTCTTATAGAATGTGCCTTTTTAGATAGTGTAAAAGACATGAATAAGTATAATGCTGACTCAATAGCGAATGCAATAATTAAAGCAGTTGTTGGTGTGATAATACCAGTGAATTCTGTAATGGCTTCTTTTCAAATTGCTTCTACTTTATCAGGTATTACTGATAAAAACGGAAATAAGTTAGTTGTAGATGGGATTAGAGGTGATTTGACTAACTCTGCTATAGCTAAAGTGTTTCTTAAAATAGGCGCAAGAAGTAATTTAGTTAAATGGTTACAAACTAGACTTAATACTTTAGGATTCTTAAATGGTAGCGCCAGCGCAGATGGTATTTTTGGTTCACTTACGCTTACCGCTGTTAAAAAATATCAAGCAAAAAACAACCTTATAGTGGATGGCATTGTTGGTCCAAATACTTTAAACAAACTGTTTGGTTAGTCGTAGAAATAACTATGATAATGTGGGATATAATGAATACTAATAAATAAAAATAATTTATTTATATATAACTCGCCAACAGGAAGAGACGCATCAATCTGAAAGTAACACAATTATTATTGTGTTACTTTCAGATTATTAACATAATCTAAATATAGTAAACCCTGCATTATTAGATAGGGGGTACCTGTTATGATATATATGAATGTTACGAATAATTAAAGTCTATTAAACTTGAGTATCCACGTCTTGGATATTGGCTCTAACTTATTTTTATCCATATGTTTTTAATGAATACTATTATCCATAAAATCTTTCATTTGATGTTTAAGTTCATCCATCTGTTTTTGTAAATTTTTATTGGTACCATCTAAATTAGCTACATTTTGGGTTTCTTCTTTTGCTTTGAGATTTTGATTCTGAGCTGCAATTATAAAGATACTCTGAGCTACACTAAATAAAAAATTGGCTACTACATTTTGTTGTTCAACATCATATTTAGAAGCAATTATAATTCCTATTATTGTTGCTAAGGTAGCCAATTCAGTGGGTGTGTAATCCTCTATTTCTTTCATACAATACCCCCAAAAATATGTTTACATAATTATACTATGCTTCATATAAAAAATTGTTTAGATTTAAACAATTAAAGGCATTCAACATAATATTAATTATCTTGTATACCTGGGGTAGAATCAAACTGATCTTCTTGAAAAGAATTACACAAAGTATTAAAATAGACTTATGTAGATACTTCCAAAAGATACACAAATTAAACACCATGTTGACACTTCTCTGGCATTAGCAATGGTTATATTAAAAATATAAAAACAACTGACTAAGGAGATATTAAAATGAAATATATATTTATAAAGACCAAAATAATAACAGGATTAATAACAGGAGGAATACTTTTATCATCGGTAAGTACAACTTTTGCAGTAACTGCTAGACCATTATACTTTGATAGAAATGTACCTTTAATAAATGAATATAAACAAATCAACACTAAAAAACAATATGGCTTAGAAACAAGCTTAAAAAACATTGTAACTAGTAAAAATATAACTCAAAAGCAAGCAAATAAAATTAAGGCTGTAATAAATAGAGATAAACCTATAAAAAAATCTAATTTTGAAAAAACTAAAACTGACACTGAACAAATACGTAAAATACATATGCATAGCAATAAGATAAATCCTTTTACAGATCTTGTTGCTAATGGAACCATAACTCAGTCTCAAGCTGACAAAATTATAATGAAACAAATATATTTACAACATGCCAAAAGGGTAAAAAGTGCATTGTAAAAATTCATTTAGAAAAGTTATTAGTTTATAACAAGTAAATGTCGTGAAATCAATTTTTCACTCACGACATTTAATAAACCTCTATAACTAGACTATACCATAATTGTTGCTTTAATATATGCAATAACCTACTGTTTTAACTTCATAAAAGGAGTCTAATTGAAAAAATCTACCCCTTTTATGCATGATTTATTCTTTTATCTATTCTCTTATTCTCTTATTCCCTTATTGCTTTAGCAATTATACTAGCCTCTTTTTTCTTTTAAATAAAGAACTTTAATATAAATAATTTTATCATGATTAGGCATACTTGATTTACAATTTTATTGCTTTTTATATTTCTGATGATTAGAAGCAGATTTAGGTAATATAGTTATTTTTAAAGAAGGATCTTCACGCACGTAGCTTAAAAATATAATTCCTAAGGTATTACGTACTTGTGTACTCAATCGATTCCATTCATATCCCAAGAATAGGTCCTTTATAAGAAAAACTTCTCCAGAGTTAATACTATCTAATTTAGAAATAGCAATATTTAATAGTTCATTCAAAATTAATCACTCCTAATATTATTGCTGGCAGTGTTGCTAATAATATTGTATACAATACTATTTAAAGTGTGAAAATTCATTTTAATATATTATGATTAAGCCACAAAAAGCTATATTTTCTCCGGTAGGAGTTAAGCTATTTCAAATTTTAGGCTATGCCTCTTGAAAATATTGTAAATTAATATGAAAATTTC
>NZ_JAHLEC010000153.1 GCF_018861705.1 Clostridium psychrophilum
TAGAAATGAATAAAAATAAACATTAACATTAATAAAGATAAGTAAGAAATCATTCGTATTATTTAAAGAAGGTTTCTTATCAAACTTATAATTAGATTATACAAGGGGGTTAAAAAAGGTATTTCTAAAGGTACTCAATGATTTTTATATGAAAAGTAAAACAGAACGTGTGGAAAGTCTTATAAATATAAAAAAAGGATGCTGATTATTATAGCAAAATTAAAGATTGAACCCATAAAACAACCAAATAAAATTATTAACTATTGGAAAAAAGAGAGATTTGTTGTAGCATGTATTATTATATTTGGATTAACTTGTAATAGTGCATTAATTGTATCGCCAATTTATCAGGGTAAGTTGATTGATTCCATTATTGGTGGTTATAACCTATCCTCAGTAGTAATACTGGCGGTTACTTTTGTTTTACTTATAGCAATGGTTCAGTTGTTGCGCTACTTTAAACGTTTTTACATAAGACGATTCGCCAATAGTACAATTGCTACTATGAGGCTTATGATATACAATAACATAATGCATAAAACCACTGAAGAGTTAGATAATGAAAATACCGGTAATTTAATGACTAGAGCCATTTCTGATGTTGATCTCTGCGTGGAGGGTATGCGGAAATTTACCACAGAAATATTTGATACTGGAGTGCTAATGGCCTCATATTTCATATCAATGCTCCTTTATGATGTGAAAACAACTATTCTTTCCTGTCTTTTTATTCCCATTGCCATGGTGCTTGCTGAAAAATTAAAAAGTATTATTTACAAGTACACCATTGCCTTTCGTACAAAAAGTAGCTATGTTACTGATATTACATATGATGCCATTGAAAATGTCATGATTTATAAAGCCAATGGCATGGAAGATCAAAATATAGCAAGCTATAATAATGAATTAGATGACTTGCAAAACAAATCAATTAAAGCCAATATTCTAGAAAATTCTATGCAACCAATTTATAATGTTATTGCAATGCTTGGGATAATTATAGTAATTTACTTTGGAGGGACAAAGGTAATTAATGGTGGCTGGACTGTAGGTAATTTTTCTACTTATCTTATTATGTTTGCCGCCATGGCAACTAAGGCAAGTAAGGCAGCAAAGCTATTTAATTCGGTGCAAAAATCACAGATATCCTGGAAACGCATTAAGCCCTATTTTACAGAATACCAAAGTAAAGCTACCACTTCCCTGGTTAATAAGGATAGCACAACACTAACAGTTGAAAATCTTAGCTTTTGCTATGGTACAAGGAAGGAAAATATATTTCAAAAAATTAATTTTGCAGGAAATCAGGGTGAAATCATAGGTATCACTGGTTCTATTGCCTCTGGGAAATCTACACTTGGGCTATCTTTGCTTGGGTTATATCCTTATGTAGGAAGTATTAAGATAGATGGCAAGGAGCTTAGGAGTTACTCTGAATATGAGCGAAGTCAGATGATTTCTTACCTAGGTCATAACCCTCAATTGCTTTCTGATAGTATTTATAACAATATTACTCTTGGAAATGATCAGAATATTACTTCTGTTTTAAAGGATGTTTGTTTCCATAATGAATTGGAAGCAATGCCTCAGGGCGAAAACACATTAGTTGGCAATAGCGGAATAAGGTTAAGCGGTGGTCAACAGGCGAGAATATCACTGGCAAGAACCCTTTTAAACAAAAACAAAATTATGGTTTTAGATGATCCATTTTCTGCCGTTGATATGAAGACAGAAGAGGAAATTATTAAAAACCTTAAAAATAATTATAAAGATAGTTTAATCATACTAATTTCACACCGCTTAACTATATTTAAGGATGTGAACCATATTGTGTTTTTGAATAATGATAAAACAGCAAATTATGGCACGCATGATGAACTGCTCAAAAGCTCTGAAGTTTACAGATCAATATTTAATTTACAATCCACTGGGGGGAATAGTTATGAGGAATAGTCTAGTAAAAAACTCTATTATTAACGTGCTTAAGAAAAATATAAAAATAGATGTATTACTACTTTTTGCTGTTTGTGGTGTTGTTATGGCAAGCTTAATTCCTCCTCAAATTTTAAAATACATTATTGATGGTAACCTTGTACCAAAAAGCAATGACAGATTACTTTTTCTAGCAACTATTTACATGGTAGTACTATTATTTATTGGTATCTTTGATTTTATTAAGGAAGCTATACTTACAGTTTTAGGTCAAAAAATCACCAAGGAAATTAGATTAGAAATGATGGAAAAGCTAAAAAGAATGTGTACCATGTTCTTTTCCTCAAACGATACAGGCACTGTTGTCTCAAGGTTTACAAATGATGTGGATGCAATCAACTCAATGTTTACAGGTGGTATTATTGGAATGATGGTTGACTGCCTAAAAGTTATAGGAATTGTTGTCTCTATCTGGATGTTCAGCCCCAAGCTTGGAGGTATTACCTTTATACTACTGCCTATTATTTATGTCATTACCAGGATTTTTCAAAAGAGAATGTTGAAAGCACAAATAGAAAATAGGATTTTAGTGGGTAGGGTAAACAATCATATTTCAGAAAGCTTAAAGAATATCCAGATGATTAAATCCTACAGTAAAGAAAGCTACATGGAAAAAAATTATAGTTCATATTTGCTGGATAACTATAAAACTGTTGAGAAAGTAAATTTCTATGATTCCGTGTTTTCTCCCACAATCCAACTTATTCGTGCTGTGGTCATTGGCATCATTGTAATACTATCATCCAAGCAGCTAAACTATTTAGGGATATCAATAGGTATGGTTGCCGCCTCCATTGAATTAATCTCTAATTTATTTACACCCATTGAAAATCTAGGTATGGAGCTTCAAAACATTCAGCAGGCAGTATCCGGTATCCATAGGGTGAATGATTTTTATAATTTGCCTGAGGATCAATGTGAAATCAGTGAACTTAAAGCCAAGGATATCATTCCATCACGTGATGACATTACACTATGCTTTAACAATGTAACTTTTCAATATGAAGAAGGTACTGATATTTTACAAAACATTAATCTTGATTTGAGTCCACAGGAGAAGGTTACCTTTGTAGGAAGAACAGGTGTTGGTAAATCCACATTATTCAAGTTGGTTATGGGATTTTTAAAGCCATCTGATGGAAATATCACCGTAAATGGAATCGATGTTTATACTATACCAAACTCCGAAAAGCGTAAAATATTCGGATATGTTAATCAGATCTTTCATATGATAAACGGTACAGTGGCAGAGCAAATTAGTCTAAAAGATGAGCATATTACAATGGATCAAATTGGAAATGCTTTGGACTTTGTGGGCCTAACCGATTATGTGGCAGATTTAGAAAAGGGTATTGATACACAAGTAACCAGTGAAGCTCTTTTTTCACAAGGTCAGAAAGAGCTTCTTGCTATTGCAAGAGCAATTGTTGCAGACCCTCCTATTTTACTGTTTGACGAAATCACTGCTAATCTTGATTCTATAACAGAAGAAAAATTTATATCTGTATTGCAGAAGGCAAGTAAATCTCACACAATATTATCTATAACTCACCGCTTGTTCTCTATGATTGTCTGCGATACCGTGGCTATTTTAGAAGATGGAAGAATTAAAAATACAGGTTCTCCTGAAGTGCTTTTACAAAATGATGATTGGTATCGTAATCATATTGCACTGGAGAAGCTTACTTGGAGTTGAAATGTACATTATGTAATACAGAAATAATCAGTAAATTACCAATACGTACTGAATATAGTAACTGTCACAATGAGGTATACCCTAATGACACTATCAAAATATGTTTCACTGTGGTTATAAAAAAGATATATGAAATGTTTCAAATATAAATAGACTTGATGCAACGCCTATAAAACAATATATAGCCCCATGGTGGATAATAATTCCAGTATGTGGCTCATTTTTACTCGTATGTCGGCTGTACCCGGACGTAAGTCTATTGAAGTACCGAAGTTATGGGATAAGTATTATAAGATGTACAAGGAAAACACTATAAAAGCAGTTGATGTTATGAAAATATTGGAATTAAAGAAAACCACATTCTACAAATTAATAAATCAATATGAAGAAAGTAATTAATGCTTGTCAAATATATTAGCGAAACTTAATAACCGATTGAATAAATAATAGTAAATAAATATGTAAAATGTGTAACCTTTTAATATAAATACCATATTATATAATACAGCATGCAAATGAAGTGCGCGATAGTTAATAGTCATTCTCCTCAAGAGAACGGCTATTTTTAATGTGCTCGAAGGTTGTTTCCAAGCACCAATTTATATTAAGGAGTGATTTATTATTGAAAAACCAATAATTACAATGACTACAGATGAAATGGCGGCAGAATATGTTAAAGAAAGAATGGCTAAAGAAAGAATGGCTAAATATAAAAAGTCTGAATCTGACAAAGCAAAAATTTTAAGGTATATTAATTGGTTATATAATCTTAGATAACATATATTCTATTTGAAACTAAATCGAAACATTGAAAAGATAATATAAATAGGATGTTGAGATTTTCCTCTAATGATCAATAACGACAAAAAATAATGCACTAGATGAACCGTTTTTAGTAGCACATATGTCGTAAAAATCTAATTTTACCATGAGGTCATTCAATTTAGTCATCTAGTCAAATTACGTTTAAATTTTATCCGCATTTTACAATTTTATAACAATAATAGTATAATTAGATAAATTTAATATAATTACTACGATAAAAAAACGAATGATAAGGAAGACTACGAGGAGGAAATATTAATGAATGATTCATACTTAGGCATAAATGTTAATAAGACTTTAGCAACTTCAAAAGAAGCAAATTTAATAATTAGGTTCTTTACTGGTGCAAAGAACGATGATGATGCTCTGCAAATGTTGAATGACGTACAAGCTCATTACGATAAAAAGGGCAATTATTTAGAGATTGATGCCGATGTGTTTTGGGCTTATTTACTAAACCGTAAACCATATAAACAAATTGTAAGAAAAGGTAAAATCAATAGATATTATGATTTTAATAAAATAATTAAAATTAAGAAAATAAGTAGCTATAAACAATTGGTTGAAGCCGCTATTGATTATAACAATAAATATAGGTATTAAAATTGAAATATGTATATGTTATTGTTAATAATATGATAAAATTATTTGATAGAATAAAACTAAATATAACAAATGTCGTGAAAAGAATAGGTTTGTTTTCAGATGTTAAGCCGACAAAAGCTATCATCTTAAGTATATACTTAAACGATGATAGCTACGAAAATTGCTTGATGTCTGAAACGAACTATTGAATGATGCCGCGTTAGCACTTACTATGGGATTTTAATAAATATTGCTTTCCAAAAATCAGCGATATTCTATTATATTTAGCTTATACCTCTCAATAATCCAAGTAAAATTCATGATGATCAGTATATCTTGTATTTTCTATCATTAACTTTAATTATCATTTATAAATTATATTTAATTCCCCATGAAATATTAATATCTATATGCTAATATAGATTATGTTAGGGGTTGGCTTCTTTGATACTATAGTTTATTTATTCTATAAAAAGTTAAAAATCATTTGAATTAGAACTAATGACATAATTACCAATAGATAGTAATAATATTATGATTATCCCACAAAAGCTTGTAATTACTTCCAAACGTAGTAATTATGATATAATAATATCAAAATCAGTACGTAGAGGAGGATTACTATGTTTTGCAAAAATAACGTTCAACAAACTACATT
>NZ_JAHLEC010000154.1 GCF_018861705.1 Clostridium psychrophilum
TTTGTTAGAAGAATAGCAAAAATAAACGTTTTTTTATTGAAAAACTTTTTCAACTCTTTTTACGGTGGAAGTTAACTCTGCAAAGTGGAAGTTACTTTTTCAATTCACCCTTTTATCTACAACATCTTCCAATTACCTACGTTTTAGTTTGACGAATCATGCTTTAGCTTGACTTAATCATGCTTTAGCTTGACTTAATGCAGCTTTAACTGCGTCTATAATTCCATTACTACTATAAGTAGCTCCAGAAACCGTATCTACTGTTGTTGATTGAGCTGAAACTATTTGAGAAGGTACTGAGCTTTCTGCTCTTTGATAAAAATCAGGAGTATCTTGATTCGATACTGTAGTAACATTTGTAATTTTATTATCTTTTATTGTAACTGACATTTCAGTTGTACCACCTCTAAAACCAGACCCAGTTCCTGTATAAGTTCCGTCCTTATAACTACTCTTAGCTGAAGTCGTTGAGCTTCCACTAGTATTAGCATTATCAGTGTTTGATGCTGTAGCAGCACTTGTAGGTGCAGTGCTTGATGCTGTAGTAGTACTATTACTTGGTGCTACAGTTGCCGTTGTACTTGTAGAAGAAGTACTTGTAGAGCCCGTATTTGCTGATGAACTTGCTTCTGCCTTTATTAATGCTTCCTTAGTTGCACTAATAATTCCTTCACTACTATAAGTAGCTCCTGAAACAGTGTCAACTGTTGTCGATTGTGCTGAAATTATTTCAGTAGTTATTGCACTTTCTGCTCTTTGATAAAAATCGGGAGTATCTTGATTCGATACTGTAGTAACATTTGTAATTTTATTTTCTTTTACAGTAACTGAGATTTCGGTTGTACCACCTTGAAAACCAGTACCTGTTCCTGTATATGTTCCATCTTTATATTTTTGAGAAACACTTTTTGTGCTTGTACTTACAGACGTACTGCTAACCGTAGTTAAACCACTTTTAGCAAGAGCTGTTCCTCCTAAATTATTGATAGCATAAACTCCTACCATAGCAGTTATTGCTAAAGAACTAGCTAATTCAGGATTTACGTTTTCACCAAGAATATTTACTTGAGGATTATTTCTAGGACATGCCTCAATACACTTGAAACAATTAATGCAATCCCCACCACATACACTATTAACTTTGTAAAGTGGTAATGCCATTGAACAACTATTTGTGCATAATCTACATTTTCCACATTTATCAGTAGGCTTTTTGATTTTTAATATTCCTATTCTTGATAATATATTAAATATTGCTCCTAAAGGACATAAATATCTACAAAAAAATCTTTCTATAAAAAAACCTCCTACTGTTATTAAAAATAACAGTATAAACCCAATTGTATAATTAGATAATACCTGAGGAAAATTGGTTATTTGAGCAAAAGCATCCCATGGACTAGTAGTTTCTAAAATTTTACTACCAGATGTCCATACCACAACCATAAGTAATAATAATACAATATATTTAACATACTTTAATATAGCATCTACTGTGCTGCTTACTTTATAATTAATCTTAAACACATTTTTAGATAATAAATGAATAAAATCATTAAAAGTTCCAAAAGCACAAACCCAACCACAGAAAAATCTTCCAAGTACTATAGTTATAATAATTGCTGTTACAAATTCAATTAAACTTGGAAAAGCCGCAAGAAAATTGAAATTACCTTTAATAATCATTTCATAAATACTTTTAAATTCTGAAAAAGCTAATATAAATAAACCTGGTGATAAAATGAAGAAAATCACTTGTATTATATGTCTATATATTTGTATCTTTTTTTTCATTTTTATATCTCCTCGAAAATCGTATTTTTGTATACAAATTCATTACTCGCAAGTGTAAATTTTCCTATCATTCCTGATGTAACATAAACTTCTTTATTTTTATTTATTAATATTGCATCTACACCATTTGTTTCTTCTATTAGCTTAATAGCTTTGTGAACTCCCATAATATATACACCTGTTGACAATCCATCTCCGTCAATAGAATTATTTGAAATTATGGTAGCACTTATAATGTCCCCCTCAGACGGATAACCCGTAACTGGATTTATTATATGGTGAAATCTTTTACCATCCTGATCAAAATATCTTTCATAATTTCCTGAAGTAACTACAGATTTACTAACCACTCTTATTGTTAAGGCAAATTCTCCACGAGTTCTAGTTGGATCCTGAATACCAACATTCCAAGGCGCTCCGTCCTCTTTTGTACCAATTGATAATATGTTTCCTCCAAGATTTATTAAAGCACTCTTAATTCCATTTTTAAGTATTATCTTTTTTACTTCATCCGCTGCATATCCTTTCGCAATTCCTCCAACATCAATTTCTTGTTTTTTATTTTTTAACAATATAGAACTAGTATTTTCATGTATTACTATGTCCTTGTAGTTTACAAATTTAAGATTCTCTTTAATTTCATTAATGAGTGGAATACGTTGGTAAGCTTTTCCAATACCCCACAAAGCAACTATAGGCCTTATTGTTATATCAAAAGCTCCTTTTGAAAGCGAGCAGTATTTTATAGCCTTTTGAATAACATAAAAAGTTTCCTTGCTAACTATTTGCATTTCTTTTCCAGCATTTTCATTTATTTTTGATATTTCACTAGACTCTTTAAAAACAGACATTTTATTATCTATTTCATATACCTTTTTAATTGATTGTTTAATAGCTTTGTTTGCATTCTTTCCATATACTTTTAATTGATTTGTTGTTCCAAGTGAATAAAATTCTTTAACCATATATGTTTTTTTACTATTACTCGTTATGAATATTACAATTAAAATGATAAATACTAGTACTGACATTATAATTAGTGAACTTTCAATAGTAATCACCATGTCTATCACTCCCCCCTATGTTAGCTTAATTTAATATGTGATTTATCTTACACTTTATATAATACATAATAAAACTTAATCTTCCCTTAGAATTTACTGAATATCTACTGAGAAAAATGTGAACATTTTACTAACTATTACATAAAGTAAGCTTTTCACTCCTAAGCTTAAAATATTTTCTATTTAATTTAAAAAACATATAATACAAAAATCTATTTAATTACCATACATCAATAATATCAAATAACTATGTAATACCTATCAAATTAATATGTGATCTTTGTGTTATTTATAATATTAAACAAAATAAAGGAACACTCAATCCAGTTAAGAATTAAATGTTCTTTATAATAAATTTATTATGCTAAGTTTTATAGTCGCTGTGTAAAATTCTGTTTTTGTAAACCAATTGATAAATCACTAAAAGAAACATCGCAAAAGTTATAGAAGTATGCATTGATGGAAACCCATTCAGTGTACTTTTTGCTGCGGCTACATAGGACATATTACGTGCAAGCGGATCATCATGACCATAAACAAACCAAACATTTTGAATATAGAAAGTCACATAAAATGGAGTAATAAACTATGTATTAATTTAATAATAATTTTTAAGTACCTCAATAATTATTGAGGTACTTTTATTGAAAATATACTATATATCTTTTTACTTTGGATTAATATTATATTTAATATTATTTAATAGAATTATTACTTCTCCAAACCCCATAAATAAAATTCCACTTAAAAATGATGATACTATAATTACAATTCCGTATATCCATCTTAAAGGATTGGGATTAGATAGTACGCTACTCGTAGGCACTGTTAATAAAGAGCCAATAGTTAAACCTCCTACTATACCAATTCCTATAATAATCCATCCTACTACTTTTAGTGTGGTACCTATTTGATTTTTTTTAACATTTGCTTCAGTAGCTTTATGTACTGTTTGTTTTTTTATTTCTAAGATTTCATTAATGTTACTCATATACTATTTCTCCTTTTGATTTGAGTATAATGTTATAAAAAATATAAATAAAGATATCATTCCAAATAGATAAAAAATTCCAAACACTTTACCTATTCCATCTGCATTTATAAATGTATAATAAATCTCAGATAATATCATTAAAAATGTTCCAATGGAAGCAATTAATGTTGCTGTTTTTAGTTTCAAGCTTAATCATCTCCTATAATTTGTATTTGGCCTTAAATTAATTCTATAAATGTATTAAAATTCCTTTAATTTAAAATACATAAATACAAGACACGACTTAATATAGGTACATCTTATATTTATTGATTTTTCTTAAAATAAACAGAAAAACTGGTTCCTTTACCTATTTCGCTATTTACCTTGATTTCTGCATTATGTGCATCAACTATAGAACTAACAATTGATAACCCCAAACCATATCCACCACTTTTACGTGCTCTATGCGAGTCGCTTCTAAAAAACCTATCAAATATTTCATTTAAATCTTCCTTAGGTATACCAGTTCCATTGTCCTTAATTTCAAGTACTACTAAAGATTCTTTGACATTCTCTCTAGAGTTTATGTTAATTAATCCATTTTTACTATCAGTATGCTGTATAGCATTTTGAACAATATTTATTATAACTTGCTTTATTTGATTTCTATTTGCATATATAAATACATTTTTTTCTAGATTTAGTTCTAATTTTCTTTCACCTGCAAGTATTTTAAGTTGTGGATAAACTTCACAAACAATATCACTAATATCTTCGTCTAACATTTCCACATGTGATTTCTGATCTGATTTATTTAACACTAAAAGCTCATTTACTAATTCTTCTAACCTATCACTTTCTAATAGAATTGTATTTAAAGCTAAATTGAGCTGTTTCTCATTTTTAGCTGCACCTCTAAGTAATACCTCCACAAATCCATGTATTGACGTAAGTGGCGTTCGTAATTCGTGAGATGCATCAGATATGAAGCTCCTCATCTTTTCTTTAATTTTTTTCTCTTTTTTAAAAGAAGTCTCTATCCTCTCAAGCATATCATTAAAAGCAATAGATAATCTATCTATCTCTACTTGCTTATTATTCTCTCGTAGTCTCATATTTAATTGTCCTATGGTTATTTTCTCTACAGTATCAGCCATATTGTATAAAGGTGCAAGCGTGGACCCTAAAACCTTTTTGCCAATAACAATACCAATAATTAATATTAAAATTGATGCTATTAAGTATATAATAATTTGAATACTCAATATATTATGAATTTCTTGAGTAGAAGTGCTTATTTGAATTAGAGCTAACCGGTTAGAAGCATCCCCTATTTTAAGAAATGCACCAATACTCTCATTTTCATTTTTGTCTTTTATTATTTTGTATACTTTTGAGTTGCTATTTTGTAATAAAATTTGTTTATATTCATAGGGAATCAATTTTGGAATTACATTTCTAGCATCTGGTACCTTCTCTTTGTATGGAAGTTTACTTTTACTACTGTCTAAAACAACTTTTCCATTAATATCTATAACTGCAACACTTACATCCCTATCCACTATATTACTAATAATGGATGCTGCATCTTTTATAACATCCTGCCTTGATTTAATTTTGCTTATAATATTCTTGTCTATATTGTCTAGTCTAAAATCTAATATTTGCTCCTTACTTGCATATACATAGTGCTTCATAATTATATATTGTGAGGAACCCATTATAACCAATAAAATTATTAGAATTAAAAGACTACGAATTAATAACTGCCATTTCGGAGTTTGTCAACATAGTTGTCGCAATTTATACATTTAATTTTTTTATGATGATGCCTTTTCTATAATGAGAAGTTCTTCTTCTTTTATTGGATTCAAAGACACATA
>NZ_JAHLEC010000155.1 GCF_018861705.1 Clostridium psychrophilum
ATTTTTGCAAAACATAGTAATCCTCCTCTACGTACTGATTTTGATATTATTATATCATAATTACTACGTTTGGAAGTAATTACAAGCTTTTTGTGGGATAATCATATTATACAATAAAATTCATTTTAAAGAAATAAATTACTATAATTTACTATAATTTACTTAATTAAAAATTAAATGTTTGTATATATGTATAAAAAAGGTAGTTCATTAAAAGTGAACTACCTTTTTTATATAAGTGCTTTTAGCAAATTTGTTTCGTTATGTACAGAATTAAGATTTTTTAATATCTCACCTCAATACCAAAACATTCTTCTTTAATACCAAAACTAGTGCAATCATTTATTAAATATAAAACCAAATGATTAGTTTTCTTTTCTTCGTTTTTCAGCGTATCATTCAAGCATTGCATTGTATCATCACATAATATTATTTTCCATATACTCTTCTCATCTAAACACAAAAACTGATTATATAACTGACTATATTCAGCTGGTATTTTTCCATTTAATGGTATAATAAATGAATTATTAAGTTTTTCATTTATATCGGTATTAATAGTAAGCTCAGTAATCTCACCAAATTTATTTAACTCTTCACGAAATCTATAGATAAAATCATTATTGTCCAAATATTCATTTCTTGCTTCAAATTCATACCTTACTTTTGCTACTCTTCTTTTTTTAAAAAACATTATTCTACCTCCCATATAAATTCGGTATTGTATTGTGTCTTAAAATTATTCAACTCTTCTGTTTTTATAATAAAATTCTTTATCATGTTCATTTATATTTCTTAGTACACGACATGGATTTCCTACAGCTATTACATTTTCAGGAATATTATGAGTAACAACACTTCCAGCACCTATAACTGCCTTATCCCCTATAGTTATGCCTGGTAAAATCACTACATTGGAACCTATCCATACATCGTTACCAATTCTTACGGGAATTGAAAATTGATTACCTGGTCTGCGAAGACTTGAGTCAACAGGATGTCCTGTTGGTGTTATTGTAACATTTGGTGCTATCATTACTCACCTATATAAACATCAATATCATCTACAATTACAAGATTAAAATTAGCATAAAAATGATCACCTATATGCACGTTAGTACCATATGCCATGTGTAATGGTGGTTCAATCCAAATATTCTCACCCATATCTCCCAATAATTTTCTCAACAAATCTTTCATTTTTATTTCTTCACTTGGATATGTATGGTTATAATCATATAATAATTCTTTACACCTTTTACGTTCCTCTTCAAGACCCTCTCCTGTATCTATATACAACATACCATTTTTCATTTTCTCTCTAATTGTCATAATAACCTCCATAATTTATAATATTAATTGTTTAATATTATGAAAATAGTCTTTGCTTCACTATTGATTACAATCTAAACTTAAATCTATAGAAATTGTATCACATTTCTATATTACTATTATGGTAAATATTTTCATTAAGAGCTCTTATATTTATTATTTTTAATTTTATTATAGCAATTTTATAATATCTACGTAAAGGGATACCTTTACGTAGATTTGTTTTTTTAACATCAAACTATAGTTGATCAAAAGGAAAGTTAGCTTTACATTATGTTAGACTCGTGATATTCTTGTATTGGAAAGTTTACTTTACATTTATGATTGGAGGCGTTGAATTGAAGAATAAGATTGAAGAAATTAGAAAACAGCATGGTATTACACAAGAAGAACTTGCAAAAAAGCTTGAAGTATCAAGGCAAACAATTGGGTCACTTGAAAATGGGAGGTACAATCCTTCTATACTACTTGCTTTCAAAATTTCTAAATTGTTTAAGATCAGTGTTGAAGAGATATTTATTTATGAGGAGGAAAAAAAATGAAGAAAAATTTGGTTTTGGCATCACTTCTGTTTATATGTGGAATATCATTTATCACAATTTTACCGAATGGCTCAATATTTTTTGAAATAGGTTGTGGCTTTCTAGGTGGAGCTATAGTGAATTTCTATAAATACATTTATATATTAAACCCCAAAAATAAACTGCAGTATGAAGAACATCTTAAAACCGAGCAAAACAATCTAAAGGATGAACGAAAGATCATGTTGAGAGAAAAATCTGGACGGATTACCTACATCATTATGTTCGTTGTCCTAACAATTCTAAATATCGTCTTTACATTTATAGGTGGAGATAAATGGATTATTATAACCCTTTGGGTTGTCATTGCGTTTAAATACATTTGTGGAGTGGCTGTCTTCTATTATCTAGCCAAAAAAATGTAAGCTACACACTATCAGAAGGTAACTCGGAAAAGAATGCAATAGCAATGAAAATGGGATATGATGATCTGCCCTTAATATTTATGATATTTATTGATATGGTTGTTATCGCTTAGAGCTGTAAAATTCTCATATGGAAGATATGTTATATATAGTAGAATTAAGCATATAAGTTATATTCTAATTTGTAAAATATTTATTGTTTTTATGATTTATGGTTATTGACAAAATCATATTAATGAGATATATTTATAACATTAAGTGATAATTATATCACATGTATAGGGGGAAATTGTTCATGAAAAACAAAATGGGATATTTGCGATGTATTGGATTTATAGGAATTTTAGGACTTTGTATGGGTAATTTTGCAATTAGTACATTTTTAGT
The DNA here is from genome assembly GCF_018861705.1 of Clostridium psychrophilum. Classification (GTDB taxonomy): domain Bacteria; phylum Bacillota; class Clostridia; order Clostridiales; family Clostridiaceae; genus Clostridium_AD; species Clostridium_AD psychrophilum. The sequence goes on from NZ_JAHLEC010000155.1 coordinate 2,666, forward strand.
ATTTTTCTTTTTCTTTACCTATGCTGAAGTTGTTCCTGATGAATTATTTAAGGAAAATATTAAGAAAGCAGCATTAAATGCGTTTATATCAAACATGATTATTAACACTATAATTTTGATAGTTTGCACTCTAATTACTAACTTTTATCATTTCACTACACCAAATAGTAAAATGTTGTTTTATAGTGTTGCTGCATTTACTCTTAATTTCGTCATTAGTATTTTAATATTTGTTTTTACTCTAATATTTTATGGTCATAAAGAAAAGAGGTCATTAGAATAGATATGAAATTAAAAACAAAAATCAAAGAATATCGTGCAAAACACAATATAAAACAAGAAGAATTGGCAAATTTAGTAGATGTAAGGCGTGAAACAATTGGGAAACTGGAAAATGGTAAATATAACCCTTCATTAAAATTGGCAATGGATATAGCAAAGGTGTTTCATATAACAGTTGAAGAATTGTTTGAATTTTACGATTAACTACTAGTTATGAGTATTCTTTTTATAGACTATGTGTCAAATCATTCTTATATTATGTTAATTATTATTAAAATAGTATAGAGTTTAGAGAATGAATAAAATGAAAAATGTGCATAAATGGTGTGGATTTTCTCAATTAGATAGGTTTTATGCAGTCAAATTGGGCATTATTGCATATCAAAAAAGCATGAATGTTGGTATAGGCTAGTTATATAGCGTAACACAATGTTGTGAAATTATATTTTCACGACATTGTGCTTTTTTGATACATAATATATAACGTGTTTTTCAAAGTACACTATAGGCAATCTTTTAATGCTAAAAAAAGAGTTTTATAACATATGTATTGTATAACATTCTTAATTACATTCTTTGTTTTTACAGGATTAAGTCTAACATATCCTTATTGAATTGTTAAAATAAAAGTAACTCAATAGCAATTGAGTTACTTTTACTTTGAGTTTATAGGCTAGATGTGTATAAACAAGGTCTAGAAGTATTGTTTATAATAATGCTTTTCTGCCATAAGGTTATTTGCTAAAATATAAAATTATGTCAGATATTTATTCTTGTTGATACCCCAACCTATTTATTTTTTGATGTAAGTATTGCAATTACAAATGTAACAAGTCCAATAACATATACTACTCCCAACCCACATGAACTATTTATTAAGTGTTTGAAATAGAAAATTTACCGTTGGTGGTTAATACAGTTGCTCCAACATGGTTTGATGAATACCAAAAATATGCTGACCCAGCTCCTAATATTCCAACTGCAATAGTGGACACAATAGCTGCTGGAATTTCAACACCTGTTAATCCTAATATACCTGCAAGTAGAATGACTTGAAAGTCTGATTTGCGACATTTGTCTTTTTAATTAGTTATATATTATGTTGAATGGTTGTATTATAATAAACCCTCTTTATTTCCAAACGTCAATATAATCTTTTATAAAGTCTTCTATTGTTCTAGGTTTTCTCTTCAAAAGTAATTCAGCAGTATTAGTGATATGGTTCGCCATGCCTAATTTTGTTGTAAGATATAATACCATCATTATCGTTGCAAAATCCTTTTTTATACCTCTTTCAATCATGTTTTTTCTAAATTTAAACAGTGATGGATTTGAATATGTGATTTTTCTTCCAAGTACTCTAGTCATGGTATCTGCAACTTTAAAATAGGTAATAGCATTCGAGCCCGTAATGGTATATGCCTTATTTTTATGACCTTCCTCTGTAATTGTTCTTCCAATAATTTCACCAATATCTCTTGTATCTATAAAACTAACTTTAGCTTTTCCTGAAGGGATAAATAAGTCATCTCGTTCTTTGATATCCTCTGCATGTGTTGTAGATATATTTTGCATAAAAAAGCTAGGTCGAATAAAAGTGTAAGGTATTTCAGACTTTACAATAGCTTTTTCGATTTTGTGGTGGGGTGGAAAAGGATTTTTTTCTGCGCCTAATAAAGATAAAAATACAATTTGTTTTACACCAACTTCTTTGCATTTTTGAATAAACGGTATAAAGATTTCTCTGACATCTGTCAATTGTGGTGGTCTTACTAAAAATACTTTTTTAACACCATGTAAAGCTGATTCATAGGTTACTGTATCTTGAAAATCAAAATGTATATACTCTATAGAATCATCTTGCTGTTTGCTCCTTTCTATGTTTCTTACACCGGCTATGAAACCTACATTTATACTTTTCAAATAATTAACTACTGCACTCCCTACATTCCCTGTTATTCCTGTTAATAATATTGTATCATCCATCATTCATCAGTCCTTTCAATTAATTTAAGAATCATTTCTGTAAATTGTTTAGTTTCTTTTTTTGAATAAATTGAAAATATATTAATTGTTAATTCATCACTTATATTTTTAATTTCTTCAACTAACTTATTAGATTCTTTATATATCTCTAAATAAGAAGACCTTTTATCCTGTCGATTATCAATTTTAAGAATTATTCCTTTTTTCTCCAATCTATTTATAATTCCTGAGATAGTTGGTCTATCCGATCCTAGTTTCTGAGCTATTTCTGCTGCCATAATTGGGTGATCTGATGAATATATTTGAATTATAACTGAAAACTGTGCCGCAGTTATGTCAAATTCCTTTAATGCTTTATCTAACTTGTTTTTAAGATGCCTTGATGCCTTGATTATTAAGTAAGATAAGTTTTGCATATGACGCCTCCAGTATAGTTAGTGTGCTAACTATATTGGTAGTATACTAACATAATTTATATCTGTCAATTCTATAATGAATCTAAATAATTATAAGTACAAATTAAAAGTTCGTTATTTTGTTAAAGAACTAAACCGCTAAAGACGGTGGTAGACGAGTGCTAATCACTTTAATTTTTCTTTTTTCTTAAATCAAATAAAAAAATAGCATCTTAAATAAGATACTACTTTATTA
>NZ_JAHLEC010000156.1 GCF_018861705.1 Clostridium psychrophilum
CCTATGCTATCCTCAATATAGAAAGCTCGAAGAAATTCTGGGGTGAAGTTGATATATGCATAAAAATGAACCTAGAATTAGCAATGGCTTGAGAGTTTCCGAGAGTACTAACTATAATAGTAGGGGTGAGGATTATGGATGCTATAATGGAAGTTATATTTGACATGCTAATTGAGCTAGTGACTGGTAAAAAACCAAAGCGTAAGTTAATAGAGAGTACAAATAGTACTAAAGGATATAATAAAGGTAAGCATTTTGATAAAGAAGTAAACAAGTATAGTAAACATTCAATATCAACTGAAAGTAAGAATAGAGACACAGAGGTAATCACTGAGATATTAGGACCTGATATTAAAAGTGGAATGATTGGATATACTGAAAATGGTTCAGGAAAGTTAATAATATTAAATAATAAATAGAAATTGAATGGGATAACAATGAAGTATGTAACATTCATAAAACAAGAATTCTGACAAGAAACGGGTATTCATTTTAAAAGATGGATGCCCTATTTTTATAGAATGAATAATTATAAGAAAGAAATCTATTAGTAACTATTTTGGTGCTTTTATTTGAAAAAGTAATTAAAGGAGTTTACCATATTATGGAGAAGTGTAATTGTGAGGTGATGGCGTGTTTAGAATTAGAAAGATTAAATTAAGCAAATATGAAAAAATTATAAATAAATTTAATGTTGATATGGAGGATACAAAAACTATTGAACAATATGATAATATAAACAAAGCTTTTATGTATATTAGAATATATTATGAGAAGAAAAATAAGGATAAAAAATTTAGCATTAAAGCAGAGAAAATAAGAATAGAAGAAAATATTGGTAGCAATGGTAGCAATATTATTTCATTCGGTATGGCTTATTACATTGCTATTATAGGTAGTCTATTTTATACTATGTTCGAATTAGTAATAACCGCTTTCAATAAATATAGTAATGAAATTAATGTTGGGCTTACAATAGTTTTTTTATTAACAATGCTTTTCTTTTCATCATATATCATTGGAGAAGGTATTAAGAAGGAAGGGCTTAGAAATTTGAGGCTTAATATTTCATTAAAGGTTTTAGAGAATATTGAAAAAGAAATTGATGACGAACAAAAAAGAGAAAAAGAAAAAGTTGGAAAATTAGAGATACAACAAAGGAGTGAAGAACATTTAAATAGAGGAACGTCTTTTAAAACTAAATTTGTTAATGTTTAAAATGAAATATTAGGGACTTTCTATAAAAATATTCACATTGATAAAAAAAGAGTATAGAAAAATTGATGTGAAGATAATCAATTTGTCTTGCATTCCAATGCAAAATAACCCTGAAGATGTTCTTACATCATACCAGGGTTATTTTTGACTTAACTATTTTTAATTTCTACTAAATAACCTCAGTACAAACAAAAATATATTTATAAAATCTAAATATAAAGATAATGCTGCAAGCACAATTCCATGTGCATCATTACTTTGTGATTGCATACGCTTTATCTGCTGCATGTCATATGCTGTTAATGCACCAAATACTATTATGCCTAATAAGCAAACCCATAGATTTAATGTGGAAGAAACAAAAAATATCTGCATAATAGTAAGTAAAATTAAACCTATTACAAACATCATGGCAAATTGACCTATTGCACTTAAGTCTTTTTTTGTTGTTATGCCTATCATCCCACTACTTAAAAACATTAATGAAGTTAGAGCAAAAACAGTAATTAATTCGCCTTGGTTTACAGTTAAAAAAATTACACTCAATGTTACACCATTTACTGCTGAATAAACCAAAAACCAAAACATTGCAGTTGCAGTAGACATTTTAGCAACTCTCTTAACTAATGTTACAACCATAACCAATTCTAGAATCATAGCCCCATAAACCACTATTCTAGATAAATTCATTATATAGTTACTCATAAACAAACCAACTATAAATGTTATTAATAATCCAATGCCCATTAGACATAAAGTTTTTCCTATAAAAGTCGATCTACTTTTTATCAAACTATTACTTTCCATACTTAAACACTCCTTTATCACTATATTTATCAGCATTTGTTTATTATAACATTTTTTTATTAAGTTATCATAATTCAACAAAACCTATCAGGGAAATCTTAAGGAAGCAGTTATTAAAAGATAGTGGATTAAATATTATGGGTTTTCATTATGATAATTTTCAATTTAAATAAGTAGCAAGCTCAGTAATATGTTTTTCAATAAATCTCCAGGGAATAAAACACAAAAACATGACCGAATATTATTGAATTTTAATGAAACATAAAAAAACATGACCGAATATGATCATATATATTGTTTAACAACTGATTTTATATTATTATATATATGGACGTTAAAAATAAATATAAAAGGGTAGTGACGAAAAGATGATATATACAGTAACTTTTAATCCGGCTATAGATTATGTAATAAACGTAGAGGATTTTAAAGCAGGATTAATTAACAGAGTTGTAAGTGAAGAAAAATTTGCTGGTGGAAAAGGTATAAATGTATCAAGAGTTTTAAATAATGTAGGGATAAAAAGTAAGGCTTTAGGTTTTGTTGGAGGCTTTACTGGAAAATTTATTATTGATTCATTGGAGTCTCAAGGTGTTGAAACTGAATTTATAGAGATAAGTGGTGATACAAGAATAAACGTTAAGCTCAAATCGAAAGAAGAAACTGAAATCAATGGAGCGGGTCCAGTTATAAAAGATGAGGACTTGAATAAGCTTTTTAAAATAGTAGAGGGTTTAACTTCAAATGACTATCTAGTATTATCAGGAAATGTTCAGAAGTCTGTTCCAAGGGACATATATGCCAGACTTCAAAAAAAGTGTGCTTCTAATAATGTAAAAGTTGTAGTTGATACCACAGGGGATGCTTTGGTTGCGACACTTGCTAATAAGCCATTTTTAATAAAACCTAATAATCATGAGTTAGGTGAAATATTTAATAAAGAACTTACAGATATAGATGAGATTATTGAATATGCAAAAAAACTTATGGTTATGGGTGCGCAGAATGTAATTATATCTATGGCTGAAAGAGGAGCGCTTCTAATTTGCGAAACTGGAGTTTATCATGCAACCCCAGCAAAGGGAGAAGTACAGAATTCAGTTGGTGCAGGAGATTCAGTTATTGCAGGATTTTTAGCCAAGTATTCAAGGTCAAAGGATTTAATAGAAGCATTTAGATGGGGAGCTACATCTGGAAGTGCTACAGCATTTTCAAAGGATTTATGTAAAAAAGAAGATATTGAGCATTATTTAGCACATGTAAGCGTAAATAAATTAGATTAATAACTAGTTATTAATTAGTCTGTTCATATAAATATCAAACTAACTAATATTGTATTTATTACAGGAGGAAAAAGATGAGAATAACAGAACTTTTAAAGGAAAATACTATTATTTTAGATTTAAAGTCTACTAGTAAAACAGAAGTAATTGATGAATTAGTAAATAAACTTGATAGTGCGGGAGTGCTAAATGATAAGGAAGAATATAAGAAAGCAATTTTGAAAAGAGAAGCAGACTTCTCAACTGGAATTGGGGAGGGTATAGCTATTCCTCATGCAAAGGTTGCGGCAGTAAAAACTTCAGCATTAGCTTTTGGACGGTCTAATGCTGGAATTGATTTTGATTCCTTAGATGATGCCCCTGCAAACATATTTTTTATGATTGCAGCAACTGAGGGTGCTAATGATACACATTTGGAAACACTTTCAAGATTATCTACTCTGCTTATGAATGAAGATTTCAAAAAGAAACTTCTCATTGTTAAAACACCTGAGGAAGTTTTAAGTTTAATTGATAGTCAAGAAGCGGAAAAACTAGAAGAGGAGACTGCCGAGGAGGAAGAACCAGTAGAAACAGAAGGTTCAAAAGGTTTAGTCTTAGCAGTAACTGCATGTCCTACAGGTATAGCACATACCTATATGGCAGCAGATGCATTAAAGAATAAGGCTAAAGAAATGGGAGTAGACATAAAGGTTGAAACCAATGGTGCTACAGGAGTTAAAAATAGATTAACAGATGATGAAATAGAGAAGGCTACGGGTATTATAGTAGCTGCTGACAAACAAGTTGAAATGGCAAGGTTTAACGGCAAAAAGGTAGTTATAGTTCCTGTGGTACAAGGAATAAAAAAACCAGAAGAACTTATAAATCAAGCACTAAAGGGTGAAGCACCTATGTATAATCATGATGGTGGTAGTAAAGCTGCTACAACAAGTGAAAGATCAGGATTTTATAAACATCTTATGAGTGGTATTTCAAATATGCTTCCTTTCATTGTTGGCGGAGGAATATTAATAGCTTTATCATTTATATTCGAAAAAAGCTCAAATCCAAACTTGTTATATTTATCTAAACTGCTTTCAGTAGTTGGAAGCAAGAATGCTTTTGCGCTTATGATACCAGTACTTGCTGGTTTTATAGGTATGAGCATTGCAGACAGACCAGGTTTTGCTCCTGCAATGGTAGGTGGATTTTTAGCATATCAAAGTAATGCAGGATTCCTTGGTGGAATTATTGCAGGATTTCTTGGTGGTTATGTAGTACTACTTCTTAAAAAGGCTTTTGCAAAATTACCAGAAGCTCTTGAGAGCATAAAACCTGTGCTTATATATCCACTTTTAGGTATTTTTATTACCGGTGCTATAATGTACATTTGTATTGATGGACCAGTTCTTCAAATTAACCTTTTTCTTCAACATTGGTTAGGTGGAATGGGCACAGGAAACAAAGTGCTACTCGGTATTATATTAGGTGGAATGATGGCAATTGATATGGGCGGACCAATAAACAAGGCTGCCTTTGCATTTGGAATTGCTATGATAAGTTCAAAGAATTACTTTCCACAAGCAGCTGTAATGGCGGGTGGTATGTCTGCACCTCTAGGGATTGCATTTGCTACTTCATTCTTTAAAAATAAATTTACTAAAGAGGAAAGAGAAACTGGTCTTAGTTGTTATGTAATGGGGGCTTGTTTTGTAACAGAAGGAGCAATACCTTTTGCAGCAGCAGATCCAGCAAGAGTAATTCCAGCAGCTGCAATAGGATCCGCCGTAGCAGGAGGACTTGCATTGTTTTTTAATATAGGAATGCCAGTTCCACACGGTGGTATATTTGTAGTTGCTTTAGCTAAAGGAAGTCCATTACTTTATTTACTATCGATTATAATAGGAGCTATGGTAACTTGCTTAATACTAGGAATTTTAAAAAAACCAATAGATATTCAAAATAGTTAAGAATTAAGAGTTAATGCCTCATAGACCCCCTAAACATCATGAATAATATCAACTCAAGTAGTTAATATTGAATTAAAATGATTAGGAGGTCTATTTTTTTATTGGGAAAATTAAGTTTCCATGAAAGCTTACAGAAGATGAAAAAGTGAAGGCCAGTAAAATGTTATAATTGTTTAGAAAATGAATATAATGATTAAGCCACAAAAAGCTATATTTTCTCCGGTAGGAGTTAAGCTATTTCAAATTTTAGGCTATGCCTCTTGAAAATATTGTAAATTAATATGAAAATTTCAA
>NZ_JAHLEC010000157.1 GCF_018861705.1 Clostridium psychrophilum
AATTATACCAAAAGAGAGGGGGTCATTGTTTTTTATATTAAAAACAGTTATAACCCTTGCAATAGCAAGGTTTCAAATAAATAAAGCAAAGATAGTGTTTACACTATCAGATTATACAAGGGGGTTAGTTTATGAATGTATTTATTATAGAAATGAGGGCCCATAGAAAAAGTCTTATTATATGGGCATTTGGAATTTTATTTATGGTTGCTGCTGGTATGGGTAAATATGTTGCATTATCATCCTCTGGTCAATCAATGAATGATTTATTTGCACAAATGCCAAAATCTATGCAAACAATTTTCGGTATAGGCGGTTTTGATTTATCAAAGGTCAGTGGTTATTATGGGATGCTCTTTTTATATTTAGCTCTTATGGCAACTATTCATGCTACTATGCTTGGAGCTGATATAATTTCAAAAGAAGAAAGAGATAAAACCGTAGAATTTCTACTTTCAAAACCTATTTCAAGAAATAAAATTATAACATCAAAGCTATCTGCAGCCTTCGTAAATATTTTGATATTTAATATTATAACCTTGATTTCTTCTATTATTATAGTAGGAAAATATAATAAAGGAGAAAATGTAAGTAAAGAAATTGTGCTCTTAATGGGCGGGATGTTTATTTTGCAGCTTATATTTATGTTTATTGGCACAGCAATAGCTGCTACGAGCAAAAGTCCCAAAACTGCAACATCCATATCTACAGCAGTTCTTTTAATAACATATTTACTATCTATGACAATAGACTTAAACGGTAAGCTTGATAATCTTAAATACTTTACACCATTTAAATATTATGAAGCTAAGAGCTTAATATCTACCGGTGGTTTTCAATTAAGCTTTGTGATATTATCGATATTAATCATTTTAGTAACATTGATTATCACGTATGTGTTTTATAATAAAAGAGATATGAGCATATAAAAATTGAAATAAATTAAACCTAGCAATATTATTATTGCTAGGTTTAATTTTTAGCACTCACTTTTGGGGATAAGTAAGTGCTTATTATATAATAAGTGCTTATTAGATAATTGAAAGGTCCTTGTACTATACTATTAATTACACATTTAAAAGGTTCCAAAAATCAAGTACATATTTTTTTATATATTCATCATTTTTTAACCTCCAAACCTTATAATTCACCTCCTATAACATATCTAGAACAATTATTAATCTTTTGGTATATATTATTCTTAATTTTAAAATTTAATACATAAATAAATTATATAATCACACACTTTTTACATATTTATTAGATATTTGCAATAACATTTCAGTTTATAATTACATTATTGAATAGAACTGAATAAAGACAATACAATTACTGGAGGCAAATAATGAAAAGTAAAATGATTAAAGCAATAATAATAAGTATATCTGTGATTGTAATTTTTATTGGTGGTTATATAGGATATAATAAATTTTTCAAAAAAACTGCGACAGCTACAACCACAAAGTTTTATTCTTCAACTGTCAAAACTATGAGTATATCAAACACTATACAGGGTACAGGAGCAGCATATGCAGGTACAACCTCTGATGTATCACCTAATAATAATGGAACCTTATCAGGATTAACAGTTAAGGTTGGCGATACTGTAACCAAAGCACAAGAACTGTTTTATTCCTCTAATTCAGATTTAGCAAAAACTGTAACCTCATCCACGAAGAAGTTAACAAAAGCAAATGCTCAACTTGCTAGTGATGAAACTAATCTTACTACGAAAAATACACAACTTATTACCGATGAAACCGTTCTTACAACCGCAAAAGCTCAACTTGCAACGGATGAGAGTGCACCTAAAGTTGATTCTAACAAAGTAACCTCTGATAATAAGTCAATTGATGATACTACAAACAAAATAACATCTGATGAAAAAACAATAACCGATAATACAAGTAAAATATCAGATGACAAGGATTCTGTAACTGATGCTATTTCAGATTTAACAAGTGCAAAAACTGCCGTAAGCAATCAGACTGTAATAGCCCCTATAGCCGGTCTTGTAACAACTGTAGTCAGTGCTAATGGCTCAACTGGTAAAAGTGGTAAAAGTACACTTACTATTTCAGATATGAACACAATGAAAGTTAAAGTTTCTGTAGATGAGCTTGATATTTCATCAGTTAAAGTTGGCCAAAAGGCCACTATAAAATTCGATGCAATAACTGGTAAAACTTTTACAGGTACTGTTGAGTCAGCAGCACAGACGGGTACCACTACCGATAATACAACAACATATGATGTTATTGTAAGTATTAATAATCCAACCGGAATAAGACTTGGCATGAATGCAAATGTAACAATTGCAGTTAAAAGCAAAGATGAAGCAATTGTAATACCAGAAGAAGCTTTAGTTGAAAGTAACAATAAAAAATACGTAAGAGTTCAGAACGCTGAAAGTTCAGATAGTGGACAAAGTAATAGTAGCGCACAGACCACTGACTCTAATAGTAAATTGGTTGAGATTACAACAGGCATCGAAACTGAAGATTATATAGAAGTTACAAAAGGCATTACAGCAGGACAAGTAGTATTGGTTCAATTAGCAACAAGCAGCAGTAGCACTACTACTCAAAGTGGTATGGGCGGTCAAGGCGGATCAATGAGCGGCAGTGGTGGCGTAGGAAAACCAAGCGGTGGCAGACAGCCAAGTGGTAGTAGCAGTTCTAGTTCCACAAGCACTAAATAATAGGTTTAACTATACAGGAGGGTAAATAAATGCCACAAATATCAGAAAGCAAATCCTTAATTGATATAACTAATGTAGAAAAAGTATATAAAATGGGCAGTAATGATTTCAAGGCTATAGAAAATGTCAATTTAAAAATAGCTAAAGGGGAATACGTAGCAATTGTTGGGCCCTCACGTGCAGGTAAATCAACACTTATGAACATTATTGGTTGCCTTGACAATGCCACCTCTGGAAAATATTTTTTAGATGGTGAGGACACAAAATGTAGCGACAATAAACTTGCAGAAATAAGGAATAAAAAAATAGGTTTTATATTTCAAAATTATAATTTACTTGCAAAGCAAAGTATATTGGATAATGTAACATTGCCCTTGTTATATTTAGGATATACAAACAAGGATGCAATAGAAAAAGCAAAAACACAATTGGAGAAAGTAGGACTCGCAACTCATATGAAACACAAACCAACAGAACTGTCTGGTGGACAAATGCAGAGGGTTGCAATTGCAAGAGCTCTAGTAACAGATCCCCAGATTATTTTGGCTGATGAACCAACAGGTGCACTTGATAGTAAGTCTGGTAATGAAGTGCTTAAAATGCTTGAGAAATTAAATTATGAAGGAAATACAATAGTAATAATTACTCATGATAGAGAGATTGCTTCCCATGCAAAACGCATGATCACAGTTAAAGATGGACAAATAACTTCCGATGAACTAAATGTGAAAGAGGTGACTGCATGAGAATATCACAATTATTTAAAATAGCACTTTTTTCAGTCTGGAGTAATAAAATACGTTCATTTCTTACTATGCTTGGTATAATTATTGGTATATCTTCCGTAATTATTCTTGTTGGAATGGGACAAGGTACACAAAAGGAGATTAGTGATCAAATAAGCAGTTTAGGAACTAATCTTATAACTGTATCTCTTACCAAAACTGCAACTATTGATGCGCAAGATTTAAAAGAACTAAAATCGAAACCAGGTATCAAGGCAATTTCGCCACAAATTTCTTCAAGTAATGTAAATGTAAAAGCTGGAACTAAGTCTAGTACTACAACAATCGAGGCATCAAATGAAAACTATGCACAAATAAAAAGTTATACAGTGAGCGATGGTAAATTTATAACTGCAAGAGACGTTGAAAATAGATATAAGGTCCTTGTTATTGGAACTGAAACCGCAAATAATATTTTTGGTACTACAAACGTTGTTGGCGAAACAATGTATGTTAGTGGTATTCAGTTCAAAATAGTGGGAGTTCTTAAATCTGCAGGAACATCAACTACAGGAAGCAGTGATGATAAAATCATACTTCCAATATCAACAGCCCAGAGGTTACTTAAAACTTCTACTATAAGTACCTATTATGTTGAAGCTAAAAGTCAAACACAAATAGATACAGCAATGTCATATTTGAAAATGTTCTTAAATAAAAAATATGGTCTTAGAAATTTGGCAACTAGTACAACTACAGATACTGATTATAGAGTTCTAAGTCAAACAAGTTTACTTACTACTGCTACTTCAACTACTAAAAGTATGAGTAATATGTTAAGTGGGGTTGGAGCAATCTCTCTTTTAGTTGGCGGTATTGGAATTATGAACATAATGCTTGTTTCAGTAATTGAAAGGACTAAAGAAATAGGAACAAGAAAAGCAATTGGAGCTAAAAGAAGAACTATACTTATACAGTTTCTAATTGAAGCATCAATTATAAGTGGTATCGGTGGTCTTTTAGGTGTGTTTTTCGGCTATGCTGGTGCCTATATTGGCAAAACATTCTTTGCAACGTCAATTGTAATTTCAGGAAATATTGTTATTGGTTCATTTGCTTTTTCAGTTCTTATAGGTTTAATTTTTGGAATTTATCCTGCTAATAAAGCATCAAAATTGAATCCAATAGAAGCATTAAGATTTCAATAACAGAAAAAATGCTTAAGTTTATGTTTAACTTAAGCATTTTTGTTATTATTTATATGTACAAAAATTCATCACTTATTAAGACCTAGCTTATTCGAAACCTATTCAAATGCTTCCGCTGAATTAGCTTTTATAATTTCATTATCAGCTTCTACATTAGCTTCTATTTGTTTTTGTACAACTTTATTATTAGCTATTATATCTTGTCTTTCATATCTTTTTAGCTTACATATTCTAATAGTTTCACTTTTATCTATACCAAAATTTTTAAGATAACTTAAATAAATGTTTTCTTGGCTTGTTAAATACTCACTAATCCCTAATGTTTTGCATTTTTCTATATTCTTATAACTTGTTGTTTCCATATATCCATTAAATGCATATATTAATGCTTTTTTTGAATTTTTATCTGAATCAGTTTTTAAACCATATAAATATCTAAAACTAGATTCTATATTTTCTTTTACTATTATAATTTTGTTTTGCTTTTTTATTTTGTCATTAAGCTTTTTTAAATCCTCTTGTTTTAGTTCGCCTTTTTCCATATTGTTTTTTGCATCACTGAACTTTTCATCTTTTATATTTTGTTCAATAATATTGATTTTGTATAAATATTTACTATTGTTATGTAAATGAATACCTGTGATACTCACTCCGAGCACAATCATAATAACTATAACTACACCCTTTTTTCTTTTCAAGATAATCCCCCCTTGTATAATCTGAGCTTTCACGGAAACTCCTTAGCTCCTGTGATTACTCACTTTTAGTATTATTAATTTTTGTTGATTCCCCCATTTTTTTGCATAGAACACTTGACAAGTCTGTAAAATTTTGAAAATCTCCTCCTAAAGACATGTTTTAAAAGGAGGATTATTTTATGCTAAAAAATTGGAGCTCTCATGCTGATTATCAGCAATT